>CAZPIM010000005.1:0-65750 GCA_964586385.1 uncultured Anaerolineaceae bacterium | reverse complement strand
CCCGTCCCTGGCGATCTGAAGTATGCTTTGACTAATCTGACTGGAGTGGTGCTTCAAACGGCAAAGATCAACCTCAGGGAGACCATGCTGGATCTCAGCCAACTTGCTCCCGCTTCCTATTATCTTACTGTTTTTAAACAGCGAAGTGTTATCAAAACTTATAAAATCATCAGGAAATGAAGAGAACCGTTATGCTCATGCTGACATTTTGCACGATTGCCCTTGTTTCGGCACAATCACCGCAAAAGCTGAGTTACCAGGCCGTCATCAGGAATACCGCGGGTAAACTGGTTCAGAATGGTAATGTCGGGGTGAAAATTTCCATCCTTCAGGGATTTGTCACCGGAACGGAGGTCTATTCTGAAACGCATGCAACTACAACCAATGCGAATGGCCTTGTAACCCTTGAAATTGGCGGTGGGAGCACAACCGGGAGCTTTTCAGGCATCAACTGGGCCAACGGACCCTATTTCCTTAAAACGGAGACCGATCCTGCAGGGGGAACGAACTATTCCATTTCCGCAGTAAGTCAGCTTCTGAGTGTTCCGTATGCTTTGTATGCAGAAAAAGCCAATGTTGACGGGTCGGAGACCAAAGTAAAGGGAGGAAGCAACATCAGGGTATCCGGAAACGGAACTGCTTCAGCTCCATATATTATTACGTCTGGATACCAGAAAGTTACCATCAATAATACTCAGCTATGGACGGTTCCTGGTAATGTTACAAAGATCAAGGTAGAATTGTGGGGGGGGGCTGGAGGAGGCGGAGGAGCCGGCTGTTATTCCTTTACAATGAATAAACTTGCAAGCACGATCCCCTCCTATTCCTTTCCGCCAATAGATGGCGGGTATGGCGGCAGCGGTGGGTTTGCCACTCAAGAGATCGACGTAACCCCGAATCAGGAGTTCTATGTGATCATTGGCTCAGGCGGCATCGCTGGAACCAATGCTACCTGGAATCCATCGGGAAACTGGGAAGGAGATCTCAGTGGGGAAAATGGTGGAATTTCCTGGTTTGGCACAATTAAAGCTGCCGGGGGTCAGGGAGGATTCAAGGGAAGCTTCATCAATGAAACGTTGCATGGAGCTCCCGGGACCGATAACTTGGGTGATATCACTGCCTATTCAGGAGAACCTAAAAGCAATATCCTTGATGTTTTTACCGGGTTGTCAAGGTCCTATATTTCCGACCGGGTTGTGACATCCAAACCCGGGAAAGGAGGAAGAATTACCTCCCTCCTGCCTCCTATAGTTCCAGTCAGCGGTGAGGCCGGGTGCGCCATCATTACCCTTATTGAATAGCCAGGACCCTTACTTATCCGGCATTTATAAATGATGTTGATCGAAAGGAAGATAGTATGGATCTGGATTTTTGCCATCTTGCTGCTTTTTTTCGGCGTTATGATCCGGTCAGGTGTCATAGTCGACAAATCCTACCTTCCCCGCATTCTAACTCTTTCCTTGCTGCTGCTTATCACTTTCCTTGTTGCACTTCGTGGAAAATTCCACGTCGAAGTCTCAGTGTTCGTGATACTCTTTGTGGCATTTTACTTATGGAATCTTCTGAGCTGCACCTGGGCGGTTTCCTTTTCTGAAGCGATCATGCAGTCGCAGCTGGTTTTTCTCTCACTTGCGGTTTATCTGGTGGTTTTCTCAGTGATCAGCCGTAGCCCGGTATTTGAGTTAATCTTCGTCAAAGTACTCCTTTTTGTGCTTCTTTTTTCATTCGGGCTTGCCTTTTACCGCATGCATACCCTTGAATTCTTCGATCCATACAGGATTCTATCTGTTTCGGCCAATAACAACCTCTATTCCGGATTCCTGCTTCTTTCACTGCCGCTGCTCTTTGCAGGTTATACACTGATGAAGGGAGGTTGGAAATACCTTGCAGTCATTTCAGGCATCCTGACCCTGTTTTTCATTGTCATCATCCGGAGCAGGGCCACTTACCTGGGCCTGGTGACAGGAATCCTTTTTGCGTCCATTTTTATGATCTGGCGATGGAAAACGGCTTTTTCAAAGCGGAATGTCTTCACCGGTACAGCATCTGTATTACTGCTGACCATCATCCTGGGCATGTTTTATTTTACCCTGGATGAAACTGGTAAAAGCAATTTCCTCACTAAAGTCAGGATCTGGAACTATCTGAGATCTTACGATTATGCCACCGCCCGTACTATTATAAAACTGAAGACCCCCCGGCAGGCCAGCAATGTGCAGTTAGCAGCCTTTGATTTCGCCGAAGACTACCAAGAAACAGCTAACCTGCGGCTAATCTTCTGGAAAAAAACGTTTCACCTGGTCAAAACGTATCCTTTATGCGGTGTAGGCGCAGGGAACTGGAAGATCATGATCCCTTCCTGCCCCGAGCCGGTTAATCCTGAACACACGATCAAAAATTACACTTACAGCCAGCCTCACAATGAATGGATCGGCATACTTGCAGAACTTGGCATTGTTGGTCTGATCTTTGCAATGTTGCTTTTCTTTTTGCCAGTATGTTTCGTTTTTTACCGGATCTTTCTCCACCATCAGGCTGTATCGTTCCCGGCAGTGTTTTATGCCTCTTTTATTACCGGTTTTTATCTTTTCTGTTTCTTTGATTTTCCCTTGAAACGTGTGGAGCACAACGTGCTGCTTTTTTCTATGCTGGGATTTATGATGCACCGGGTTCCCTTGCCAGCCCCGCGAAAAACCGCCTCCCGGACCATTTCGCCATGGATCTGTTCAACCCTGTTTGTTTTTATGCTGATCCTTACCCTGGCAGTGTCAGTCATGAGAATTCGTGGTGAATATTATACCCTGAAGGTTTTTTTAAACGAACGAAAAGATGACCATAAAGTGGTTGAATTCACCCGGGCGGCAGAGAGTTTTTTTTACCGGATCACGCCTAATAACTTACCTGTGGCCTGGTTCAAAGGGATTGCCCAGTATCGGTTGGGGAATTTACCCGAGGCCTTGGCCCTTTTTGAGCAGTCCCTTAAATCGACACCATATGAAGTGCGTGTTCTAAACGATTATGCCATTGCTTTGTATGGATCGAAAAGAACGGAAGAGGCAAAGACCATTCTCAGGTACTGTATTTATCTGGATCCATGGTTTAATGATGCAAAATTCAACCTCAGTGCAATCTTCTTTGCAGCAGGGCGCCGCGACAGTTCATTATTCTATCTTAACCAATGTCTTGATTCACCGAAGAAAAATGAATTTTTAAACGAATTGAAACAAAAATGAGTAAACGATTTACAATCCTTCCATTTCCTAAAAATAATTCGCAGGGGAGGAAAATCAAGGAAACTTACAGCGGATAATACCAAAAACACAAAAGATAGCTAAAAACCTGTCTCCCAGTTAATTACTATTACATTTATTATTACATCACCTCGATTTAGTTTTTGTAATCGACCGATTATCTTCTAACTAATCAGTAGTATCTGTTATGCCTGGGGCTGAAATTTCCAATGCATTAACGTGTAACTAACCACCACTAAATTTTACAGCTGAAAAGAAAGACGTCACATGAAGACCTTTTCACTTTGGTTGTACCTCTGGCATTCTTTTTATCGACAGTTACAATTTAGTAAGCTTCAATTTTTCGTTGATTAATTAATCTTCTGATTGTTTTCTGATTTAATTTTAATAGGATGCAACTTCCAAAATAGTCAAGACATCATCTTCTTTTTCTCTAACCATTGGCTTAGGAAGCATAAGGTAGTGGGTTAAATAAGTCATCACACCATTCAACCTGCTGATTCCTGTTACAATTTCTTCGAAATCATCTTTGACAATAATTTTCACCTCTTTGAGTAAGTCATTCTGGGATGTATTTTTCAGATATTCAAACAACTCAGTAAAATTTCTCATTGATAATAGATTATTTTTTAGGGAATGAACCCAAGTGTTTTATAACCTGATAATGAGAAAGTTTTAAAAATCTTACTCAATTACCCTGGAATTCTCAAACCTATTTAAAACCGTGGAAATAAGGGGAATAGAGTGTATTGGAAAGAAAAGTGGAACAAATACGGAACAAAAAAAGAACCCCTTGAAAAAAGATATTGATTTTCAAAGGGTTATCTCTTATTAATGTCTCCTCGCCAGTATAATTTCATGATGATTCAGATGTATTCAGTTGAATCAGGTTTACAAGTTAGTAATTTGATATTCAACTTATTATACTATTTTCAATTCAATCCAACCTCCCCTTTTGATTACTCAGTTTAACTCAGTTCTACTCAGAATCAGGGACAATTCAGGGACAATTTTTTTGATAATTTCGATAACTATCAGCAATTCGATTGTTGAAATGCTCCACTGTGATCAGCTTGTAATTTTTCTAATATTAATTTACTCATTTCAAATTCGATATCGCCTTTATATCCAACCATCCGATTCCCATCAATACTAATTTTATCAAAGTTACATTCAGTAAATTTTGTTCCATCACAATTCATGATTCCATAATGATTTCCAATTTTTGTTTGTAACAGATTCAATCGATGGAATCTATGTGCTATCCAATATAAACTATTTTCCCTTTCTTCGTTTAACGAATCGACATTTTGATCTTCGTTTGAGCTATTAACTTGACCATAATCTAAATTGAGAATTTCATCATAAATAAATGGACAAACTACCTCATTGTGAGTATTGATAATCCCCCATTTATCCTCTTTTTTAACAAGTATAAACCTTTGATATCTCCTACTCGAATCCAAGTCTTCCATAATACTAATTTTTTGTCACTTAACAGTTTATCATTTACTAAAAAGTCTACATACTATACCGCCGATCTATTCGGATATAAATAAAATCTTTAAAATCTTGGTATTGACAGGGAATGACCTCCTTAAAATTGACATCAATGAAACCCCAAAATTCATCCTTTTTTACACTAAGAAGTCCTAATTGAAAGACATCATATGAATTGTGGGGACTTTGTTTATCATAAATAAAATCACCTACCTCGTCAAAAATAATATCTGAATGAACCATTTCTATTTGGTCATATAAACCCCATTTATCATTGTTCCTAATTTTCACAAATCTATAGGAACAATCTCCAATATAATCAGCCTCAAAAACAACCACATTTAAATTTTTCAATAATTGGTATTTCCCATTTTTTTTAACTTTTGTCAGTGGTCTATTGTCAAAACAAACATCAGCTTCCTCAAAAATAAAGTCCGTCAATAATTCTCCAGGATTAAGTCCATATGCGAGTAATCCATTTTCACCTTTTCTGATACTAAAACGATAGTCTTTGTGATCATCAGATTGGTTTTTTATCAATTCTTCAATAGTTGGGTTATCAGGATCATCTTCATTCCTTAAAAAATCACTAACCGCTTCATCACATAAATGTTCGAGGTATTCCACTTCATCCGAAAAACCTTCTTCCCATGCTTCTTCTCCAAAATCACTCATATACTTGATATTAAAGAGTTAAATCAATCAAATATAAGAAATTTAAGTAGTTTCCAATCGCAGAAATTATTCTTCTGCCGAATTTAGTGGGACTTTCGCTGTCCAAATCCAACCGACTTTCGAACAAACGACCAGTTAAAGTTCAAATTGTGAACGAGTATGTTTTCCCATCAGATAAACTATGACTTCCCATATTATGCCCATGAACCCATATCGTTCCAGAATTATTATCGTGGTTATGGAATTCAACCCACCCATCCGAATGGGTTCGTTTTTCATCGTGTCCACCCATTAAACCATCGTAAGAAATCATTACTCCTACGTCTCCGTAAGGTTTACCGTCTTTGTTCAACACTCTGACTGAAAAATGGCTCATGTCTATTAATTTTCTTTGATGAATCTTCTATACTCTTCTAAAAGTTCGATGGACATTTTTAGTAATTGGTCATTCGTAAGTGAGCAATCCACAAAATACTCAAATTCTTCAGATGGTTGTGGTCTACATTCAGATCTAAAAATGATTCTTAACAGTTTTACATTTATATCATGTTTAAGAACTTCAAATAGTATGTTCGGTTCTAAAAAAGATAATGGATTCGATTCGACAGGTTTATTTTCTGACCAATCTCGAAACCATTTGATGATGTTAGGGATGTCATATACCTCCCAAAAAGGGTCTGTAACTTCCCATGACCCGTGGCTGCTTTTTACCTTTAAGTAAATATAGAACCATGATGGATCATCTTGTTCAAAATCATGAATCTTAAATTCGACAGTTTGATTGTTAATTCCTTCAATTATCATATACAAAATACTTTGACAGTATTAAGGTTCATTTCACAAAGATATAAATTGATGTTCTACTTCTCAGATAATAATAACTGTCCCCATTTGTTTCCCAATTTGCAATATTTTACATTTGACGCTGATAATCTGCTAGTTAATATTTAATATTTTAAAACTTTCCCTTTCCCCGGCTCTATAATAAGGAAACAGAGAGGAGACATCTATGAATTGTTATTTTGTATTAAGAACAAATTATGTAAACAAAAAAGGATTACAACAGGTTCAACTGTATTACTGTGCAAACAATGACCAAGTTCGATTAGACACTGGTATCCGAATCAGACCAAAGGATTGGAATGATAGTAAACAACAAATTTTATCATCCGTGAGTGAAATTGGTAAGACCAGTAAAGAACTGAATGACATCCTGAACGAGAAAAAGAAGAAAATCCAAACGATTGTCAGTGATTTTAAAAAAACCAATGAGAATGGGACATCCATTTCTCCAGACCCCAATCCAGATTATGTTCTTGATAAATTTTATGAGGTAGTAAAAGAGAGCAAACAGGAAAAAACCGTATTGGAACATCTTCAAGATTACATCAAGAACCGAATGAGTTTTTTGGATACGGTGTATGAAGGAAGGAATCTTGATAAAAGGTCGGGACAGTACAAAACCCTGAGTCACTTTGAGGGATTATACACCGACTTGGTGAAATTTTCTGGAAAAACCAGACGAACATACTATTTCCGTGATATTGACAAGAAATTCAAGGATGAATTAATCAAGTTCTATCTTGATAAAGGGTCGAAAAAAGAAAAGAAAAGGGGTTTATCTAATGGAACTTTAAAGAAAAAGTTTTCGAAACTTAAAACGTTTTTAAACGCAATGACTGAGGATGGAGCTAACAAGTATGTGACTTACAAATCCTTTTCCCTGAAAGATTTCAAGTTGGCGGATTCCGATGATAACATTTACGCCCTGACAATTCAGGAGTTTGTAAAGTTCAAAAACCATCCATTAAAATTGGAAAAACTTGAACTGGCCAGAGATTATTACCTTCTTTCCTGTGCATCGGGTCTTCGTTGGTCAGATGTTTGTCGTCTTACCAAAGACAAAATTAAGAATGGTTCTATCGTTACAGATATCATAAAAACTAAACAAACATTGACCATTCCCCTGAATCCCATAAGTGAATCCATTTTAAAGAAATACAACTATCAATTACCTGAGTTGAGTAAAACTGAAATTGACAGAAGACTGAAATTAATTTGGATTATCATGGCCAACGAAATACCCTCTTTGAAGGAGTCAACATTATATAAATATTTTATTGGTAGTTCTATGATTCCAGAGTATTATCCAAAATTTGAACTTTTATCATTCCACACCAGCAGGAAATATTTCATTTCCTATCTCATTCATAAAAAGAAATCTATTGATGAGATTCGAAAATATTCAGGTCATCGTGGAAGTTTAGAAGTTTTCTTCAGGTATGTTTATGATGGAAACTTTGATCCAAAGTCAAACCAGGATCTATTCACAGAATCAAATTTGTGGAAAGAATAAAATGAGTAAAGACAATGAAATTCGTTTGAATGTAAATCACTAATGATGGCCTACATTTCGTTTACTAAGACAAATTTACCTTATGGTTGGCTCGGGAATATGTTTGCAGCACCGATAACCTACAATGGTCAAATCTGGCCTACCAGTGAAGCTCTGTTCCAAGCTCTCAGGTTCGAAGATATAGCAATCCGAGAGATGATAAGGAATGAGAAAAATCCAATGACAGCTAAGATGGTGGCCAAGCGAAAAGAATATAGGACGAAAAGAGTTGTTGAACCCATGTCAATGGAAGACATCGATAATATGAGGCTGTGTTTGCGGATAAAGTTTGACCAACACCGTGATCTTCGTGATAAACTTCTTAAAACTTGGGATCATATTATATTTGAGGATATATCAGCCAGAAATTGGGGAAGACATATATTCTGGGGAGCGGTAAAAACCGATGGGAAGTTAGATGGAAATAATATGCTTGGGAAACTACTTATGGAACTCAGGGTGGAAATAAAAAATGAGAATGGTTTCCTTCCTTAAAACATCCTATATTAATCCAAAGAATAAATTAGGATAAAAATCACCAATTCTAAAAGTGAAACAAATGAGCAGAGGGGGACAACATTCCCCCTTTTTTTATGTCCTGACCTACTCACCGAATTTGGTGGAAGTTTAGATAGGGTGTAACTTTGGGTATCAACCACATAAATTCAATTTTTATGAAAGACGAAACATTATCCACAGGTTCACTTTTAAGAGATATAAGTTCGATGTCATGGGCTCTTAAACCATTATTAAACCAAGGAAAAGAGTATGACGGGTTACTATCCTATATAATTGAGAAAAACTGGTACTACCCCGAAGATGGGAATACTAATTTTCCCGCAGTCAAGGACTTGATAAAGGATACAGGAATCCCTTACGGAAAACTAAAGAAATACTTGAATGAGATTTTTGAAGACATCATAACCAGTGACACCTTTTCACTTCCTTTTACAAACATTGAGTATTGGTTCAGTGTCTCCTCATTTAGAAAATCTTTGAGTTTCAGGGTCAAATCACTTCCTGTTTGCCCTCGAATTGGGGAACAAATGAGAATTCCCTATTTCTATTCTTATCTACAAACCAACCTCTTTCATGTTTCAGACATCACCCATGAATTTGAAAATGGAAGACAGGTTATTACAATCCATTTAAAGCAAGGGTTTTACAACCTTTTCTGGCATTTCAGACTGGATGAGGCTGAGGAAAGAATGGAAATTGATTTCAGAGATAGGTTTGAAAAAACAGATTACCAGTTGAAGAAAGAACTTGATGTCATTCCGAAGTGGGCACAATAGGAATGTCAAACACTGATTATTTCTTTTGATATAATAATTCGGATTTCGGATGTGTTCTGCTCTTACTTTCCTTCTCCTCTTTTGTTAGGAATTTAAATAAAGTTGAATAGTATCTGTGATGTTCCCGAAATAGTAATGAATCGGAATCTAAGTTTTCAAAGAAATCGAAGTAATCCAACCAATTTAAGAATCTTTGAGTGCCCTCTCCTGTGCGGCCATATTTACTTAGTGCGTTATAGAATAATAATCCTAATTCATCATTGGACATTTGTGCCTGTATAATGTCTACATACCTTTTATCATCACCATGACCGTGCCTTTCTTCGATACAAAACTTAATAATATTATAGATAAACCTGAAATAGTGACCTAATCTGTTGTTATTCTCTCTGTAATAGAATTCATACAATGCAACATAAAACTCCTTTGATAAATCATGCTCCATAAACCATCCTGTACCCAAACGAACATTGTAAATAGAATTGTGAAAAGTCCAAATATCTGTACCATCTTCTTTTATTTTCTTTATCTCAGGAATGGTTATATTATCCCGAATAGATTCAAGAAATTCCCTTTGTTTTGGACTGTTTCTAATTTGTATTAATACTTCTGTAAAGTATTCATAACCTGTAAAAGTAGCGGATTCTACTTCAACTTCTGTTGCATCTTTGGTTTTGGGTTTACCGAAGTAATAAACGTCACCCTTCATTGTTTCAACTAACTTTCTATATGTATCAATCATATTGAAGAATGTAGTTTCAAACTGTTGTTTATCAGTAAGTTTAGAAATTGTATTATTGAATCTTCTTTGCTCTAAGAAGGTGCTATAAATTAGAAGGAATCCTGCACCAGAAAGGAATACACCTACAAACCCACCAACAAACTGTCCTAAATTGGAGGCTTTTGAATTTTCGATACTCCCAAACCAGACAAATAGACTTGAATCCCTTAGTATCCAGATAATAATAACCAATAAACATACTATCCCAATAATCCCTAAGAGTATCCCTGTAATTAGAACCCAATTGTGCCACCACTTTTTCATCTGAAGTATCTAATTTATTAATATTGAAAATGTATCTTCCCTTTGAGTTTAACTTTTCAAAGTAATTTCATCCGTTTGTGAAATCACCGAATTCGGTGAGGGTTGTTATCATGTTAAAATTACTTTAAATCCAATGATTTCCATAAATACCAACTGGCTATTGTACAATAACTACCCCATTTTTTCGATACCTTTTCTAATTCAACCCTCTGATTCTGGTTGTCCTGTAAATAATTCATCCTAAATGACCTTTGTAGTCCAGTGTCAGCCAGCGGAAGAACATTCAACCTACAAAGAGAAAAAATGAGAAACATTTGAGCAGTCCAAGTTCCAACCCCTTTAATCGAGGTCAATGTCTGAACCACTTCATCATTTGACATCCGGTCAAAGTCAATGTCCGGATTTTCCACGAAGAACTTAGAAATTTCTTTGACATAGAGAACCTTTTGATTGGAAATTCCACATCCTCTAATTTCCTCTGGGTTTAGACTGGATATGAACTGTGGAGTGCCATTTGAACCAAGAAGATTTTCGAATCGTGACCATATAGTCCTTGCAGCAGAAACTGAAAGTTGTTGTGAGATAACTGACTTAATAAGGTTTTTACAGTATGTTGGGGATGGACTCAGATAACATGACCCCACTTTCATGATAATTTTACTCATTACCTTGTCCTTGGATTTCAGGTATTCTACCCCTTTTATAATGTCTTTTTCCATATCCATCCAGTCGGGTAGCTTAAATCCTAAAGTGTTTCTTGGCTTTGGTTATAAAATCATCTTTACTATCCCTTATTTGAAAACCAGTTAAGTAAAAGTTTCCACTTCCTATCAGCCAAAAGACTTTATCGACCATGAAAGAGGTCACATCATTCTCCCTGGCTATCTGGTCAATCATTTTAAAGGTTTGATAGTCCTTTTGGAGTTCAGATTTCTCCTTGGAATCAATGAGATTTAACTCAGAAAAAATTTGTTTAATTTGGGTGTCTGGTTTCCCAAAACCCGAATATCCAATTTCCTTGAGAAAATCACACGCCAACGCGAATCCTATCCCTCTTATCTCAATACTTATTAATAATGGTAGAGCGGGTTTTGATTTTTCATCTCGGATGAAATCATCAGCCCACGAAAGAAATGACGATGAATTGGGAAATTTACTCAGGAAATAGGCAGAATCTATTACAGATTGACAATACTTAGGCCATAAACTCTTGTTACCTCTCTGAAATTCGTGTCTCCTTTTAATATTCTTTGTGATGACATTCATAAGTAGGTCTGAATCATTTCTTCTGTAATTGTCAGCAACTTTATGAGGATTAAAGTCAAACAAGACCGAAGATAAATTTTCAATCCCCCCAATAGATTTTCCAATAACATTTGAACTCATCTGTTTATTCTGAGCTGATTCACACAGTCTGAAATAGATAGACCTCATGTCGTCAGGTCTATTAAATTGGGGTTCGAAATGTTTTTGGAGTAGTTCCTTGGTCACCCCTTTCTTCGATAGGAGAAAAGCATACGCAAAGGTGTACAGAGATTCTTTCATCTTTTTAAATGATTCGATATGATATCCTTAATACAAAGGTATCAATAGAAGTCAATATTAGAAATATCTTCCACCGAATTCGGTGACAAGAAAAAATCCACTTCTATACTTTTATATATAAGGTGAAAACTCCACTTACCCATGATAAAACTTTTCGATGATTATATCTCTCAACAAAATATTACCAAACAACCCACTGATGAAGTTTAAAAGACTGATTAGGTATACATTGGTACATTTCAAAACGCATTTTCATTTTAGAAAACTACAGGAGTCACACATTTTTAATACCAAATCTGTTTACCCGTTTATTTCACATCTTGATGCCTTAGTTTCTGATGAATTTGTCGTAGGGCATAGATTTTTTGACAGTTCTGAGAGTCTGTTAAGTTATATCAATTACCCTGATGGTCTTATCTTGCAGTATCCAGAAACCTATACTCCCTGCGTCTTCATGTTTGAATCACACGCAAACACTCTTGGAATGACACTTCCTCTTAATGATGTGTCTAAAACTGTATTAATCGACAACTGTCGAGGTTTCCACCAATCACCGAATATACTTATGTTCTGGGGAGGTGGTTTTTTCCACGGAAAGGAAGGAAAGGAATTCGGCAATACCCAAAGGGGATAATGAAACACCATGGACGGTGGCAACTCCTTAAAATGTTGATTAATCGTCTTTGCAAACTTTGAGAGTTGTCCAAATTAAAAAAAGGAGATGTCCTCCCCTTTTTTGATTGCCATCATCTCAGATGTTGCAGCACCTTAATGGTAAAATCAAACCGTCCTTACCACCCCTCCATTTTTATTAACAACAACACTTTTTCCAGTGGAAATTTGGATAATCACGGTTTCGTCTTTCTCCGAAAACCAATCCACACGGGTAGCATCACCTTTGGAGTAATAGGTTCTGACCTTGTTTCCTTGGTCTGTCACCAATACCACGTTACCATTAATAACTTTTAAAAATTTAACTGAACTCATTTCACTTTTACGTTGGTTGCCACATCATCCAAAAATTCTTTACAGAATTTTATATAAGGTACGGTATGAGCTGGAATTTTTACCGAAGTTTTCTTGCTGATGTTTCTACCCACTTTCTCAGCCCTTGTCTTTAAAAGGAAACTCCCGAATCCCCTCAAATAGATATTCTCACCCTTGACCATTGAAATTTTTATGGTTTCCATAAAGGATTCAACTACTCCTAATACCACCACTTTTTCAATTCCAGTTTGGTTTACAATTTCGGTAACGAGGTCTGCTTTCGTCATTTGCTTTGGTTTTTAAGTGATTACAAATATCGGAATAATTTATATTACTTACTCCGAATTCGGAGTAAGTAATTCCGATTGATAATTAAAAAAATTGATAGAAAATAACCTACCCAACGGAATGATATTTAACAGTATAATGTAAATCCCAAATCTTTTGTTGCTGGTATCTCCTCAATCACTCGATTGAAAATCATTTCAAGATTCTGTAAAGGGTCAAAAGTTTTTTCAAGAAACAGAATAGATAAAAAACATAAGTCAATTAACATTCCCAAGCTAAACGGCACATCTTCCTTGAACCCAAGTACGCCAAGAGTTCCAGTGGATAATAAGTCATACCCGAACTGGTCATCATCTTTGAATATCGAACATGATCCGAAATATAAAATATTTGGAAATCTACCAAACCCTTTACATAATTGAAGTATCTGGTTTTTTCGTATCAATCCTTGTGACATTGGAAATCCCTTTTCACTACCGTGCATCCCAAAATAAGCGACGCTAAAAATTTCTGGGTGATCCCAAATGGCACCACCGGGATCTTTAAGGTAATATCGCAAATCATGTATAGATTGAATATAACGATGTCCTACGTGCACTTCTTCACCAATTAGAAAAGAAATATTTTCCAAAAACGGCTTGCAAGACTGATTGTTAAGATTGTTAAAGCAAGAATCTTCCCAATAATTTTCGAAAACCATCATCCGTTTGGGATAGATTCCATTCTCAAAGGTCACATCTTGGACTCTATCTTTCTGATATTGTGATATTTGTTTGTCATCTGTGTAATCTTCAAATAGTGTTATCATAATTTTGAAATGTTTTACTTCTATATATTAATATAGGATAACCATAATTGTCAACATTGATATTACGACCATTCGGGTTATTTTTAATGGGTTTTGAGTTTTCTGAAATGCTTAGGATATATAATTATGGTATCATTCAAGATACACCATATTATATAAGACAACTTCGACTCAGGATGTTTATATTCATCAATATTTGAATCTAAATTCCATTTTTACATATATTCTATTGATTTTGAATGATAATATTAATATTATAACACACCAAGCCGGCCATATTTCTATAAACATTATCAAAATTTTATATAATTTTGATTTATTTTATAAAAAACTTCATTTTTTTTCTATATTATTTTTTTTATAATGAAATTTTGCATAATTTTGTAATCTGATTCAAAACATGCATAATTGATCTAACAATTTAACAAAACCAAATTTAATGAAAAAGTTGTCAAATTATTTTTTTATTTCAAATATTTTACATATATTTATTTTTACACGGGGGTAATGTGATTTATTAGATGTTTGAAAGACAATCATGAATTTATAAACAAAAACAAATATAATTATGAAAACAACAGAACAGAAGGAATTTGGTGAAACCCCAAATACAGAGAACACCTCAACGATGATTAAGGGTTCGACCAATACCGATAACAATTCGGTAACAAATGACACCATTGTAATAATTGATGGTAAATCTTCAACGGGTCTCGTATCCGATTCTAAAAATGGTATTCCAGTAGAAAAACTGGAATGGTTTCTTGAAAATCTTCAAGAGACTATAACTGTTTTTGATTCTCTTACTCAAGGTAATGTTCGTTATGAACCAAATTTTAAAGATTTGGAATTAACTGTAAACTATTCGAAAGAGAGACTCGAATGGTTTAAAATTGAACTTGACAAGTTATTCTTCCGTTCTGGTTTTGAAGTTACAGGTTACTTAATGGATTTATATTCAGAACTTATGGAAAGGTCGGATGATATTCTTAGTGAGTTTCATTCTCTCCAAGAAGAAGATACTATTAGGTTTAGTGAACCATTAGTAAAAGAATGTCTCCACACTATCAAAATCTTCCAAAACTTCTGTTTTGAATATCTTCTCAAAAGTAAAACTCAGGACAATAGTTATCTTAAAAGATTTTTGACCATTACTCTGGAATATGAACCATTACTCAAACTGATTGAAGAAAAAGTTCGTGACCAAAAGGTGACACCAAAGTTCATAAACCAAGTGGATAAAAAGGTAGTGAAATGTCATTCCCAGTTAATAGATTTATTTCTTGAAGTAAAAACTTATTTAAAGAATAGAAAATCAGACTCTAATTGGAGAATGTATAGTTCCCTTGTGATGAACATTGAATGGTCAATGTCTATTTCCGATAAATTGTTCGATTGTATTCTTTTATCAGAGGAAAAAGGATTTGAAACTCTCGAACAGGAATTCTTGGAAATCCTCGATTATAATGAGGGAATGGGATATTATGATATTGATGAAATCCGTGATAGTGTTTTACAGAACTAAAAATCTTTAATATGAAAAAACACAGTATACCCGAAATTCCAGACGGTTAGTCATCACCCGACACATCTCCCTGTAATTTACTGAATTAATATCACATAGAAATCATATTCATATGATTACAGGGAGAACTCGTCCTTTCCGAAACGAAAAGAAACTATAAATAAATGAATTATAACATTAATAATCAATACCTTAAATTAAATAATTATGAAATATTTAGATAATAATAAAATTGAAGAAATCAGACAGATAACCGATAACAAGAATGACCGTGTAATTGAAAATATTGAAAACGGTCAGATTAAGAATTCATCAAAAGTAAAATCTACTTTGACAAAATCTAAGATAATAAAGAGAGTGAAGGAGTTAGAAAATCAATTAGAATTCTCAGGGTTTGAATTCAATTTTGACGGTGGTATAAAAGGATGTGAGGAAGGATTTGATTGTGTAATCAATAGAAGAATTATGAAAGTCCAAGAAGAATTAGAAGATTTTTACGAAAAGACTAATGGATTTGATGGAATGGACTCCTTTCGAGAATTATATGAGGAATTAGAATCGAAAACAGAATGTTTCTTAGAAGATGTCTATGAATTGAAAAACAGGAGTAACCTTGACAGTCGAGAAGAAATCATGAATAAATGTGTTTTAGACCTGTTCAAATTAAGAGTATCCACAAATTTGTTTACCAAAAAGGAGATTAAGGGTGATTCAAATCTCTCCAGTATTCTGTCAATTATCGTAAACTTTGAGAATATTTTAGGGGAAGTTTTTTTAATAGAGGAGTTTAATGAGGTTGAGGAACAGGATGACCTTTCTAATGAAGTAAAACAATTTATCGATGAAAGTTCATTAGAACTTTATAAACTTCACCGTCAAATACATAATTTATCAGAAGAAGTATACGAACTAATATCTGAATATAAAGATGAATCTACCATTAGACATGAAAATGAAAAACTCGTTGACTTTTTCTCAATTCTCCAAGGTCTAATTGATAACATCGAAATCCTTTTAAAAACAGAAGGGACAAGATGTGAAGAGATTGAATATGAATGGGAACAACTCTACCTCAAATATTCTGACTCCTTGGTTGATGAATATGAAGGATAAATCAATGAGAGGTTGATAATGATCCGTAGGGTCTTCGACTAACAACCACTAACAACTTACTGAATTACTAACATATAGAATTCACTTAAATGTGAATTCAGGGGATTCTACGGTCTTTTTAATAAACAATTAAACAACTGATTATTAACAATATAAATTAAATAAAATGAAATTAGGTAACAATAATACCAGTAACCAGAATGGTCTTTACGATGATCAAAAATTAGTAAACCATCCGATTTCACAACCACAAATAGGTTCAGTTGATTCCGACATGGATGATTCCTTTGACAAGGAAGAACCCCATATTACTACTGGAATCGATGGAAATGACAAGAATACTAACAATTTAAATTTAGATAAAATGAAAAAAGACGAAAAAAAGGAATCCGGTGAAACCCCGGAAACAAGTGGAACACCTTCCAAGAATGTGTCTCCAGAGTCCACGGATACTAAATCTGTGGTAGAACCTAAAACCCCAGTTATAGATGACGATGATTTGGATGAATTCTTCAACTGGAACATGACCGATACCACTGATGACAAATCTGTGGGTAGTTTAAATCTCCCTGAAACAGATATGGATTTGGAAAAGTTCGAATCTGTTGAATCAACACCTCCACCTGAGGTCATTACACAATCACAAACGGTTTTAAAGGTGAAAATCACCGACCTAAAACCAAACCCATTGAACGGACAAATCTATACCAATTTAAATGTAGACGATTTATTGGAGAACATAATTGAAAATGGGGGTGTCATACATACTCCGATACTTGTAACTAAAAACTTAGTTCCTATTGATGGGAATAGGAGAATAGAGTGTTGTAAACTTCTTGGAATCGAAGAGATAGAAGTGATAGTCCGTGATATTATTGATTCTATGATGGATTTAATGATGGTTTCTTCAAATATCAACCGACTTAAAACCGGTGAAGAAATCTACAACGAAATTCAAATTCTGAAGAAGTACTATGGAAACCGTCAGGGTATGAGAACCGACCTTATAACCGAAGTCGGTGGAAGTGAGGGAAAAAATGAAGATACCCAAACTAAAATCAGTAAGACCCTGAAGGTTTCAAAAGGTACTATGACCCAATTGAATGACATCTTCAAACACAATCCTGAATACTTAAAAGAAATTGACAATATTAATGTCAAGACCAATACCATCCATTCTAAAGTACTACGTGAACAGAATGAACAAAAGGAAAAGGAACGACTTGAGAAGTTGATTAACAATGAGTATGAATTTAAACCCAAAGTATTCGAATCATCTCCAAAGGACATGATGAAGTTTGTATCGAACGATACTGTGGATGAAATAATTACAACGATTCCCCAATTCAAATTGTTTCGATACGACAACGATGTTCGTCCAGAAATCGGATGGGAAAAGACAGTGGAAGAATACATAGACAACCTTGTCCCAATCTTCCAGAACTGTTATAAGGTACTTAAAGACACTGGTAGTTTCTTTCTGAATGTAAGTGACGACAGGGATGATTCTGGTTGTGAACTGAACATACCCCATCGTGTCCTTGAACACATGAAAAAACTTGGATTCCTGTGTGTCCAGACAATAATCTGGGAGAAAACAAACCCACCCTCAACTGGGAATCAGGATACATACAGAGACTCTTTTGAATACATTTTCCACCTCACCAAATCGACAAACTTCAAGACCAAGGGTCTGATGAAATCCATGAAAAGGAATGTTGTTGATGAACAAAAATCAAAATTCGATGAATCATACCTTATTTATAATGGTAAGAGATGGGATGAGAGTTGGATTAGGGGTGATTTGGTAAGAACCTCGGTGACTAAACCCATTGTCGATGATGAGGAAACAGTGGGGTTAAAATATCCGAACCCCCTCATTGATGTTATTCCTGTACCTATGGTTCTTGACTTCACCGATGAAGGTGACACGATTCTCGATCCTTTTTGTGGAATCGGTACTGTCGGACTTATTTCCCTGAACTACTCCCGTGAATTTATCGGTTTCGAAACCAATAGTAAACTTCAAAAAATCACAAGAGAAAGGTTGAATCAGAAAATGAAAAGTCTGAACATGACCAAGGAATAATAGGATTGAAACAAAGTAAATGAAATGTTTAACCGGAGAACGGGGGGGGGTAATCCCCCCCTAAATCCTCAAAAAATTAAAAAATGATACATACATACAATAGAGTAAAGAAGAATAGAAGAAAAAACAGTGAACATACCGGGACAAAAGAATGGTCACCCATCTCAATGAACCTTATTAACGGTTGTCTCCATAATTGTCGATACTGTTATGGTAAATCAAATAATGTTTACTATAAAAAGATCATCCCTGAAAACTGGGAATGTGAATTCGTCCGGTTTGACAAATTGACTGGAAAGGTCGGGAAAAGGAAGAAACAAATCATGTATCCAACGACCCATGATATCCATCCGTTTCATATTGACCACCACATCTACTATCTCAGGAAAATCCTAAAGTCAGGTAACAAAGTATTGATTGTTACAAAACCTCACCTGTCCTGTGTCGAACGAATTTGTAAGGAGTTTGAACAGTATAAAAACCAGATTCTCTTTCGGTTCACCATCGGTTCTGTGGATAATGAAATATTGAAGTTCTGGGATGTGAATTCACCTCTTTTCGAAGAAAGGATTGAATCATTGAAACTCTCGTATAGTTTGGGTTTTCAGACAAGTGTTAGTTGTGAACCTCTTTTTGATTCCAATCCTGATGAATTGATTAAAACAGTCCAACCCTATGTCACTGATACAATCTGGATTGGTCGTGGGAATTTGATGGGTCGTAGGACTTCGATGAATGGATGGAAAGACGATGAAACAAAGGAACATTTGAAAGAACTCAAAAAGTGGGTGGATGATGATGACCACATGATTTCAATATATCTCCGTCACCGAGATAATCCACTCATTCGTTGGAAAGATTCATTACGGAGACAATTGGAAATGTACTGGAAAGAACCTGACACTGAAATGGATGACTCTGAAAGTGATACTACAGACTATTTGTACCATCTATTGGATGATTTTTACGGGAATATCAATTCATATGAAGATTATTTAGTATTAAAAAAACAAGAACAAATTTCAAAGTATGGAATATAACTTTTTCAACGATGATATAAACCCTCAGGGATTCAAAATATCATTTGAACAGATACCTCAAAAGGATTTTTTAAAAATGGTGAATGGTTTCAGTTCCTTTTCGTTTGAAACCCAGATGGGTAGAAGATTTTATTTTATGGTAAAGAACCACGATAAAATAGTAGGATTCATCAGAATCAGTTCACCGGTAATTTCTATCAGTAACCGTAACGAGTTATTCGGGACAAGACTTAACACATCTCAGATTAATAATCATATGATGAATGGAAGTGTAATTGTTCCTATTCAACCATTCGGTTTCAATTATTTGGGTGGTAAATTAATGACATTGATTTGTGTATCGAATGAGATGTCAAATATTATCAAGGGAAAAGTACCTGACTATTGTTTCCTTGAAACAACAAGTCTATTCGGTTCAACAAAGAAAGTTTGTCAATATGATGGACTTGAACCATACCTGAAATCGTTTGGACTCACAAAGTCGGACATTCTATTACTTCCAACATCAAATATTATCTCCGAAATGAGGGAAAAATTAAACCCAATTTATGGACGACCGGAATACGAAGGACGAGTTGTTGACACAAAGAAATCATCACCCCGATTAAGAGAATTTAACCAATTGGTATCTATAATCGGTCAGAACTTAAAAAGACTTGACCCTCGGAAATATTTGGAATTCAAAAAATTAAGGGATGAACATATGAAATGTCATACCCAGAGGGGTTACTACTATTCATTTCTTGGGTACTCCAATGTGATTGAACATATTACCCACGGGGTTGAACTGGAGGAAAGGGATAGAAACAAATATGATTTTGAGAACCTATACAACTGGTGGTTGAAGAAATCAATCAACCGATATGAAAAATTGAAAAAGGACAACACATTTAAGACAGGATTGGAAATTCATAGTCAAGGGAATGTGATTATTCGATAGGAAAAAAGTATAACAACATGATATTAAAAAGATAAACATATGAAAGTGAAAATTCCATCTATTGATTTAATGTTCAATGGTCATTTTGACCAAATTGAGAAGAATTATATGTCGTGTTTAATTAAAAAAGGTGAACAAGATTTGGAATATCTACGTGTGTGGTCGGTATACAAGAAAATCCTGAAGGAGAGAATTCAACCACTGTCAGACAACATAATAGTTCTCACAACTCCCTTTATAGAAATGGTAGAAAAACATCGTGTTTCTATCTGTGAAGTTTACCATGAAGAATGTAAAAAGGAATATAGTGATATTCTCAATTTTAGTGGAGTAGTCTTCGACCAAAATTTCGGATGTATCTTAGAACTCTACAATAAGGTTGTTTCGTTCTCCATATTTGATAAAGACACAGGAGTTCCATTAATATCAGGTAGTGTTAATGACGATTTGGATAACAACGAACTCCAGAATTCATGTGTCACATTTTTCTCTATGAACATTGATAGTGTTAAAACCGGATTAATACAATATGTTTACCGATTTGTATATTCCGTCATTTTTGAAAAACTGATTGATGAAAAAGAAATTGTGATTGTCCCACCTAATGGTAGGGGGAAGACCTCTAATGACAAGTACATAAACGAGAATAAAAATAGTATCAAAGTTTGGGATAGTAGGAAATTCAACACTTATGTAAGATTAGATGGGTTCTCGGTTTCTGGTCACATTCGTCACCAACGAATCGGGAAAGACCGAAAAGGACATAAACTGATATGGATTGACGAATTCCAAAAACACGGTTACAATAGAAACGGGTTAAGAAACAAAGTCTCAAATACTAATGGGACTATTGATTAACAATTAGTTCAGATTCAATAGGATATATTACTCCCCATATACTCAGAAAGGATTGTTGGGTATCTGAAAGATGATGGTCTTTGTCTTCAATTAATAAACACCTCAATATATAAGTCCCCGTAATCCTTAACCTGTTGAAATTCTAATCCTTCAGGAATAAGGGAGAGTTTTCGTTTTCCCTTGAATGGTTTCATGTTCGGTGTATATAAACAGAATTTCCTGACCAATTCAATTATTTCGGGTCTTTCCATTTCACAAATTATCGTTGGAAACGGTCGGGTACTATTGTTCAACAACTCTTCCAGTTTTAGTTGTAAAAACCGGTTCTTCAGTTCTTCATCCATATCCGGGACAAAATTGATGAAGATCAACATGATAAAAAAATGTTTAATGACAAACAGGTCAAGAAGTCCCCGATTTACAAGAATTGACCTTATTCTGTTTCTCTTTTTCAAGTATTCGTTTGATATCTCTGTCAATCTCCTCAAACAGTTTTTGATACCGTTCATTTTTACAGTATCGTACATAGAATTCCAGATAATCCACAATTTCATTCACTCGTTGTTTTCTCGTTTTCCTTTTCATAACCGTTTTTATTGGTTAATCAGAGAAAGGGTCAATAGGTGAAACGAAAAACACAAGTTTTTTTCAACAGAATCGTTAATTGTCTGATATTCAATGTAAATAATTTTCTTTATGAATTGGATTGTTTGAAAATTATTGCCTTAAAACTTTTTCATTCCCAATATCGTAAAGTTGATTTACATTTGTGATTCCCATCTTTGACAAAAATTATTCTATGGTCTGGATCATTGTTATTATTGGTTTAATTTTAGTGATTTTTACTTTGACAAGTCGAAAAACTCTAAGATCAGAAAATCGGACAAAGATGTTTAGGAGTAATCTTGTTGTAGGAAATAAGTGTAAAATTATTGATCCTGAGAATCATAAAAAAAAGATAACTGCTGAAATAATTGACATACAAGGTGACATTATCTATGTAAAAACAAATTATAAAGTAAGACATTCTTTACCACGCAATGAAATCTTTTCTTATGAATGAATTCCAATATAAATTCAACCGCCAACGAGACCTTATATTAAAGTACAATATACGAAGATGTAAAATTGTTGACCGTTTAAGAATCCCGGACTATTTCTTGACAAATGCTTTTATTGGGTCTTATAAAGACGGAAGAGTTTCTTGTATGATATGGTCTGATAATGACACATACTATGGTTCCGGTTGGGAGTGTCCTGTCCCGTTGAGAATTGAACTTTTTGAATATGATTCATATGGGAACACTTGTCATTATAAAGGATTAAAACGATCACTGAAAATTAAAAATGACAATTTGAAATATGAAATTATAGATGACAAATTGTTTCAATTAGTCAATGAAAAGATTGAAAGATTTAGTTCAACTGGACAATGTGTTTATGAAGAATCCTATTACCCTGAATATAGTTTGGAAAGGAAAGTAATCAATAGGAAAGATATTATCATCACAAAGAATGGCAATATTATGAAACAAGAAGGGCCTTATGATTCCGAAACCATATCAATTCTGGATAGTCAAGACCGAATAAGAGAGGTTCAATACTATAAAATCAAATCTTTCTCTGGCAAAGAACTTATCAGTACAAGGAAAAATGAATATGATAGTGATGGTAACATAATATCTTCAAAGTCATATGATGTAAATGGCACAATAACAATTCATACAATTTATGAGTATTCTGAGAATAGGAAGATCAAAGAAATTGATGTTTTGAAAAATGAATCTATCGAATATATTTACTCTCACAACAAATACATTTTAAAGGTGAAACACGGAGATGGTGGTTTCCGTTGTCGTGAACTTATTTATAATGACGCTGGTCTTGTTATTGAAGAAATGGTGTATTTTACTTTTTTAAATGGGAAATATGAGTCTCATCATGGTTTCTCCTATCAAACATAAAATGTTTTTCAGAGTTTCGTAAAACATTAAATTTCATTACTTTTCCTGTGTTTTTAAGCACACCAAGGGTTGTTCCTAAATGGATTGGATTTACATTAAAACCTAATCTTCTGAAAATCGATTACCACATTGATAATCAATGAGACAGATTGTTCAAACTGAATTTTGAAATGAAACATCTCACTTCTATCTGATAATCTGACTAATACAAATATTTTGTCAAGTGGTTGAAGTCTTTGATTTTGGTGAGAAAAATTAATATTAATTATAACTTACTAATTATGTGTTATATCTGTGACTTTCAATCATAGTATCTTTTTCAGAAAAACGGTTTCAAGGGATTTATATATAACGAAAAAGACTTGGGCAAAATGGTATACTATGACGAAAAGGACAACGAACTTCTACTGGACTTCCTTACAATCCGAAAACAAACATCAATTCCAGTAAGTACGTTGTACCGTAAAATAAGAAAGAAACTCATTGGGATAAGATACAAAAATCAAATTTTGTATCGATATAAAGACTTACTCCTCTATTTTCCTGATATTTTCAAAGAAATCCAACTAAATGAAAACCTCAAATAAGTTCATTCTAACCTTCGAAGGGTACATACAGTCTAAACTTCGAATGAAACATAGGAAGAAAAGACAAAAACGGGAGAAAATGAACCGAAGGAGGTTGGAAGGAGAGAAGGGGTTTGGTATGGATGACCCTGTGAATCCCGGTGAAATAATTTCAAGAATGGGATAGTTTTCTAATATTCAATATTCTGGTTATGTTGAATCTCCAATTGATTTGAAAGTTCAATCATCACGGTATCAAATTCCCGTATCGTCAATTTTCGATTAAAAAAGGTTTCCAATTCTGTTCTGAGGTTATAACATTTCAGATAGAATTCTACATACTCAATATCAATTTCATTGGTATTTAATAGGAATTCATGTTTTTGTTCCGTTGAGATTATCCCTTTAAGAATTGAAACAGATTGTCTTAACCGTGAATCATAGAGGAAGAAAAGGTCTGGTAAATGGAAATGAAGATATTTTGAACAAAATGACCGATTGTCCATTTTTGTTATGACATATATCTTGTCCATCAAATCCTTATGGACTTGAAAAACCTCATCAAAAATCTTTGGGGAAAGAGTTTTCGACCTCAATTTGGATAACCTACCATCTAATCCTGAATTTTTGAAAGTTGGTATGACTTTTTTTTCATAAAACTTATCACCATTGAGTGTTCCCTTGTTTTTCCGTCTTTCCAGTTGAACTGAATAAACCCTACCAATGATACGGGTTTTCATGATAATTTCTTTGGAATCATTATGGTTTGGGTGGTCTTGACACATTTTATAAAGAACTTTATCACTTAGTTCCCATGTCCGTTCATTGTCTAAGGTATCACGGATAAATTTTTCGTATTTGAGAATCTGGTCTGACATCTGGGTCATTTATTTTGAAGAATTGTTTGTGTCAAAGGTAGGAACACGGTATCAAACGACCAATTTCTATTTATCTTTGGTGTATATGTTTAAAATCATTTGAATTGAAATGGATTCTATTCTATTACAATTCCCTTCCTGATTTTCCAAGGGATTGTAAGTTTATTGAAGAAAATTTGATGTATCGGGATTTTTTCAAGTGTAACCCAACGAATACAGGTCATTACCAATATCCAAAATTTGAAACACTTTCCTATGATGATGGATGTCATGGTAAAGAGGTCAGAAATATTTTGAAGATTGATGACCCCGATAAGTATGTTCTTTTCTATACCAGACATAACGGAGTTAATAAGGTAATGGGATATTTCAAAGTCGGTCAAACCTTTTCCAATGGTCATTTTGGGTTCAAATCATCCAATACATTACTCATTCCCAAAGACAATTGTATAGAAATACCATATACATCAAGAGGTGTCCCTGTGAGTTGGGGTCATTCTGAAATTAAATCAAGGATTGATAAAATCCTCAAAACACTAATTTCCAACAAGAAAAATGACATTTCCAATGAATATAAATCAAGTACCAAGAAAATCATGAAAATGTTGACCTCATCAACAGGTCAAGATAAATTGATTTCAACTTGTGAGAAATGTCTTTATAGAAAGGATTGTCATTGGGGAAAGTACTCAAAGGAAAAGAAAATCAACCGACTAAATGAACTTTATGGAGAAACAGAAGAATGTTCTGGAAAAACAGAGAAGTATTGAAATTTTATTAGAGAAATTGTCGAAACTTAAATCTACTGATACAGTTTTCAATCCATACAAGGATAAGGATGTTCTCAATAATCTCCGTGAATATTTTTCATATCTGATTAGGAATAACCCATCAATCCTACTGATTGGTGAATCACCCGGTTATGATGGATGTCGGTGGACAGGTATTCCATTTACAAGTGGGTTTGTTGTCAGGAACTCAAATCACAAGATGTTCAGGGAGATTGGGGACAGGGTTGTATTAAAAAAAGTTGTCAAAGAAAAAACGGGTACAATAATGTGGGAGTTTCTCGGTCAGGATAAACCAGTTCCAATTCTATGGAACTCATTTCCTTTTCATCCACATGACATCGGAAATCCAGAAAGTAACAGACAACCATCGACATCCGAAGTTTTGGAAGGTCTGGAATACTTAACAATGGTTTACGATGTTTTTAATCCTAAAACACTGGGTTCTTTAGGTAGAGTTGGTGAAAGGTTACTTAGAAAGAACTTTCCCAATGAGGAAGTGGTTTATATCCGTCATCCATCAAGGGGTGGGAAGAATGAGTTTATCATCGGAATGAAACATTTGGGATTTTATAAATGAGATTTCTGTTCTGGGTATGTCTCTTTACGGATTTTCAATACAGTAGATAGTTTTCCGTAATAATGTACAAAGAAATTGAGATTACTATCATCTATGTTGTTTAACCTGTTTTCAAGGTCATTAAAATTCTGAATAGAAATAGGTGGTTTTAAAACAACCTGAGTCATGTCTATATCTAAATATCTTGGATTCAGTTTCTTCAATGAGGATATTTCTTTCCTTAAAAAATGACATTTGATGTAATTTCCAAGTTTCACTCCTTTAAGAGGTTCGGTAGTCATGTATGATTTCTCATTTTCTATCATTATGGTATGTCTGTTTCTAATCCCATTTCGTTTATAAGTTATCAATCCTGTAATTTCGATATTTGAGATTCTCCACAAACTAAGATTTACGATACCAATTTTATTATCATCTAATTTATCGAATATCACACGAATGATTCTTATTCTTCGAATTAGTATTTGATACCCCCAAATAAGGAAGGATAATACCAATCCAGAAACAAGACCTGAAACTAACTCTGGTTTTGTAATTAAACACATTATTATCATTGGTAATTGTTTTTTTAAGTCACTAACAGTCTACTTAATGAATTTTCATGATAGAGGAATATATCTTTTCTCCAAATATTCCAACCACTTCCCATATTCCTGTTTTATTAAAAGTTCTCGACAGATTTCAAAGAATCGTTCATATGTCACCCCTTGAACCCTGTCCCGACATTCAGGTTTCAAAAACTCTTGATATTCAGGTATAACCTTAGTAAAGTGAGTGTTCCCCAGAGGGTAAAAGGTCAAGGAATGGAAATGACTGAATTTTGGTTTACCCACAAGTAGGATACTCTCACCAAGTAAGTGATTTCTCCAAATTTGTCGAAGATCGTCTTGAACCAATTCTTTTAAATCCCTGTCATTAAAGACATCAGATTTCTTTGACACTTGATAATACAAGGAGTCTGTATCTTCCATCCGTTCCTTTTCCGTTATTCCAATTTTGTAAGAAAGTTCAGTATACTTGACCTCGATACCAATTATCCCTGATAAACCATCCTTGTGTAAGTATTCAATGTATGTATCGAAAGATGTATTATCATTCAGATATTTCTGTTTGGGTTTAGGGGGATACTCGATTTTAATTTTCAATATTTTGTCAATTTCATCTCCAAGGATTTCATTGAAGACCTGTTTCCCAAATTCTTTATCCCTATCCAGTGGAACAAATAAATTGTAAGGAATATGTTCAGAACGGAGAAGATTACAAAAAAGAGGTTTTTGAAACTTGTTTTTAAGATTTTCCTTAACGGTATTGAAAATATCGAAACCGTCATAAAAATTCAATCCCCGTTGACCATCTTCATCTTGGAGAATATTGACATAATCATCGTATCCGACCTTTAAAACCTCGGAACGAAACCACGATTGATGGTATCGACATTTCCTTTTGAAATCGTTTTCTTTCATTTTTCGGTATTTTATAATGACGGTAACCCATTCATCAATGTTCGGAATTTGGAAATATCATCCATTTTGGGTAGTTTAATCTTTCTTCCCCCAATGATTTCTCCAGTATTTAAAAAAATCTTCGACATCCATTTTCTTAGTTGATTTTGTTCTTCGTATATAAAATTCCTTCTCTTTTTTTTCACCATTGAAAAATACAGGTTCTAATTTACTTGGGAAGACTATAACAACAAAGATTTCAACTCCATCGATTTCGGGAAAATCAACTAATATATTATCCTGTACCCACTGTGGTAAATAATGTCCTAACAGATTGTCAAAATCTAACCCAAATAAATCTTTTTGATTCTTTTTCCCATACAGACTAAAATCATCTGATAATCCTAATGGTTTACCCTCATTATCAACACCAATAAACAAAAATCCTCCCCCTGTATTAAGGAATCCACATATTGTTTTTCCAATAGTTGATTTCATCATGGGGTCAACACTTTTGGTCTTTAGATTATATTTTAAAGTTGATTTGAACTCCACTTGGGATGACTCCCCACCTTGAATGATTTGTTTAAGATTGATGTCCTTTTTTGCGAAATTCCTTCCTTCACTGGGTTCTTCATTTTCTCTTGGTTCATCGTATCCAGACCAATCAAATGGTGTTGGTAAAATTTCTAAACTATCAACAGTGTTGGATTCGTCATTATACAGACCAACTTCAACTGTTTCATCATCAATGTTAAATCCATTTTTCTTATAGGTCATCATTTCAATCCACAAATTTTCTATGATGTTTTCAGGTAAAATTTCTTCAGTTCCATAATATCCGAACCCATGTATTAATTGTTCTTCAAAGAATAATGGATTTTCTTCAATAACATCAACCAGTTCTCGAAGTTCTTTATCTGTAATTTCTTCGATTGGTTCTGATTTATTCTTGTGTTCTTCTTTTTTCTTATCGTTGATAAAGAATACACCTATTCCAAAAAAAATGGATTTTGAAATCTCATCCTCATGGTCATGGGTAATTATCCTGTCTTTATTACCCTTTTCAATGTAAGATTGTAAAATCTCTCTTGATTGAAGGTCGGATTGGTATTCATGACCCAAACTGGTCAATAACACCGAAATGTAGTTCACATAATAATCCAATGATTGTTGTCGAGATACCAGTGGATTTTCTTCCAGTTGATTTTCTTTTGGGAATGATATCGGAGTGATATTGAAGTCAAATTTGTCTTTGGAAATATGTCGGATTTTGGTGATTCGAACTTCATAATGAAATGGTGGTTTCATAGGAGATTGTTTAGGTTTTTACTTTCTCAAATTACCAAATGGAAGTTTACCATAGAGGGATAGAAACTCATCTATTAGGTTAGATTCAACTCCCTCAGGATAATCAGTATATTTCCAACAGATAACCAACTGTTTAGAATTCCCAATCTGGTAAATATATCTTCCACCCCAATGTCCGACCTTCTTTCCCTTTCCGAATCGAAGATAATCCGATAACCGTGAATGGAGTGTCGAGTTCTTATCTGTTTGACCACCTCTCCCAATGTAAACCACTTTGGTATTTTCAACCCATTTACTTTTCAAAACATCAATTGAAACATTCGGGTCGTTCCCCTTGAAATAACCCCCAGTTCCCTTTTCTACAAATGTTGGAGAGGATTCCGAAAGATTAAGTACAAAATAGACCCCCTTGGATGTATCTATGGTCTTTCTGGAATCCATCAGTTCACCAATGGTCAAAAATCCAGTAAATCCGGACTTCTTCATAATCTCGATGTCGTTGAAGATATGATTCATTGGGAAATGGATTGACAATGTAAACTTAGGGAATTCTTGTAGAAGTATTATTATGTATCCAAATAAATCATTTCCGGTGGCTTTGAGGAACGATCAGTTTTTCCTAACCCCAAGTACCAACCGAATTGATGTATTTCAACCGGATTGATTCTTGCTCATGGTCAGTAAAACAGTGATAGAACAATGCAAAATAGAATCACTGGTTAAAGTCAGAAAAGAACCAGAAATAATTACAGGGAATTTGAAAAAACCATGGAATATCGATCCTTATACAAAAAAAGGGACAGGGGTTTACTTGTTGAATTTCAAAAATTCCAGTAATGGTTTTCCTGCTATGACCAAACACCTGATGGAAATAATCAAAAAATATAGAAATACTGAATTATGTGAAAAGCTCATCTAATCAATATTTTACTATGCCTTCTTTCTCCCATTCAAATAAAATATTCCATCAGAGGCATTAACTTTCATACCCCAAACAGAATTAACAAAATAATCATCCTTTACATGAGAGAATGGCACCCATTCGGTCAAGTAATATTTATTTTTCGGAATATTCGTAATCACAGTTGAAAAGGTTCTTCGAATATCAGTAACCAATTTGAATTGAGCATTGACATTTAAAATTCTATCGTACTCGTGCATTGACTCTTTTGTAATAATTCTTTCACAACAATATTCAACAGAATATTGTGGGAAATAAATATGTAAAATATCAATAAGCTTATCGGGTACTTGATTTTTAATAAATGTTACAGCATCACAATTGAAAACCAACACATTGCTAAGTTGATGAGTACCAATATATTTAACAACCTGCTCAAAACAGTGTGGTTTAATGTCAAAACCAACAAACATAGAATCCTTTCTTATTAAAGCCTCTTGAATTAAAAACTGTCCCATTCCATAACCGATCTCCATTTGGATATCTCTGAATTCAGAAATTTTAAATTGATGAACATTATTTCTGGCTTCGAAATTTATCCAATTAAGAATTAGTTCAAGCATTTTCTGAAAGTGGGAGTTTAATAATAAATGTTGTCAGTCCTTTTCCTGATGGCATCTTTTTTGAGTCAAGAGTAATATCGCCCCCATGAATGGAAATTAATTTTTTTGCCTCATATAAGCCAAAACCCAATCCACTTCGTTTTTTCCTAGCAATATCACCACGATGATTCTTGTCAAAAAGTTGATTGGCCTGAATTTCTTCTAATGGAATTTGAATGCCCCAGTTTTCAATATAAATAAAACAAAATTCATCTGTTGAATTCACCCGAATTCTTATCCAAGGATCCATTTCTATTTTGGTAATCCGTTCAGAATATTTAATTGCATTCAAAAGTAAGTTTTTAATTGCCTTAGAAATTGCAAATGAATTACCTGATATTTTAATAACCTTGTGCTCGTTAAATTGAAATTCCATAATAATCTTATGATAATCTGCGACAACTTTACATTCCCTTAAAGTAATAGACAACAGTTCAATAATATTAATGTTCTTTATTTGAAACCTTTTAGGGTTATCCGTCAATGCATATTGATCCGATATTGAGTTAATTAAATATTCTGATATTAATGATTTGCCTTCATTTAAATTAAACAAAACGATATGTGCTAAAAGCATCTTAATGTCATTTACTATTTGCTTTTTTATACTATTGTTAAATGCACCAACAAGGTTTTCAATGTATTGAACTAATTCTATTAGAAATGCCCTTAATTGATAGAATTGGAATGAATCAGAATATTTGATATAGGATTCAAATCGTGATAATATTCTCTCGATACCTATAATTTGTTCATTAGTTCCAACATCCAGATTAGCTATTTTGAACGACTCAGTAAATTTAGTTGAATTGGTCACTATTCTGGTAATCTCTGTCCTAAGTACATCTTCAAATTTATTAGGATTTGCATAAAATGAAGCTGGATAGCAATTAGGATTTAGTCTAAAATAATTAATAGTGTTATCAAATATGGCATTAATGGATGAATAATAATTCAAAAAATCATGTCTGACCTTTTGATAAAATTCCAATACTTCATCGCGTTTTATCTCCTCAGTATTTTTATCTTCCTTTTCGGAATTTGGAACGGGAGTTGGGATACTCTTATTATCAAGTAATTCAGTAATTAATTCAATGAAGCGATTTATGTCAGTTAAGTCATCTTTATTGAAATAAAATATACAATTATCTCTTAGAACTGAATATGAATCAGCCAATATTTTTGGATCATAGCTGGAACAAATAATAATTGGGATATCTGTTTTTACTTCTTTTTTAAAATAATGTCGTTTATTCTGTTTAAGTATTTCTACTAAAACAATGCCCGTATAATTATGATATTTCTTTAGTAATAAATTGATATGCTCGTCATTTTTGGGATTTGATAGTGGCAGTAATAAATCCAATATAATCAGACTAAAAATATTTGTGTCTATTTTTTTTATAGACATGGGAATGTCCTGTGCAAAAGAAATACACACGCCTAATTGACGTTCAATTTCCTCTTTGTAGTTTAGGAGGTACTCGGGTTCGTCATCAACCCATAGAATATTATTCATTGTTACCTATCATTTCAAGTATGAATTCGAGAAGCTTAACTCCACTTTCTTATCAATAAGTCTGATATCTATTTCATTAAGCTCATTTTTTCGATCTATAATATGTTTAATAAAAGACGGAGATATTTTATGATTCTTATCCTTTAAAGAAATTTCTTTTTGAAATTCCGATTGAATGCTTATTGCAATATTCTTTGCCCTATGAATTTGGTACATGAGATCGCTATCAATCTGATTAAGGTACAAATGTGATTCCGCATATATTCGTGTAAGATTTTCAGTAGATTTTTTCACTTCGTCCAGAATTGGTTCTAAATCGACACTATCTTCAACTGACATTTTTATTTTCCGTAAATCATCTTTGAGTAGCTGAATTGCATTTGATGATTTATGTAGGGCGTCTGCCTTATTTTTTAATTCAGTCGTTTGAAATTCATTCTTTCTCGAAAGTTCAGCCTTGAGATATTCTAATGTCCTACTGTTTTCAAGACTTTTCTTAATAAAATGTTTATCACTTTTTCGTTGTCTATAATTGGTATATGTAGCAATTATGATTGAACAAATAGAGGTTACAATTGCTGCCACTACTTTGGGGTCTATTGTTGAATCGAAAATCATAATAAGATGGGTTAAAGTAAATTAAAATGTTCCTTATGTGCTTTTTAAGTAGCTAAATTAAAAAAAAAGTTGTCAGGTGCATAAAAATATATTGATCCTTATATCTTTTATGAGTGATTTCGATTTAATTCTATTCAGCAATTGTGCATCACCCACAAAGGTTAATAAAAGACCATCGCAAATCATAATTTTTAAACTCTCCCCCAACTTTTCAATATAAAACTCTATAAACTTCTATCAACGAATCCGAAGTACAGGAGAATCCCAAATAACGGATTGAAAAAGGAATCCCAATATGAATGACCTTATTAGTTCCCAAACCCCTCGAACACCTTATGGTTGTTAAAAAAATCAGATACAAGAACGAATATATAAAGACAGTCCATTTATTCCACTTGGTAAACCACTTCATCTATAAGTGGACTTTCGATATAATGGATGTTTCTCTCCATTCCAGAATGTTACAGAAAATCTATGGTATGAAATATCATCTGTTACTCGAATACCTCATGGAGAAAGATATCATCGAACATACTGGGAATTATTCAACTGAGAATTGTACATCTAATCGATATAAACTATTGATTCCCTTAGATGATGAAGTCCAGATTTACCAATCTACCGATTATGTCTTCAATAAAAACTATCGTGCTCACATTGAGAACCGTAGAAAATCAATCAAAGAAGTTAATAGTCCTATCCCCGTCCAAATCCGTCAGAAACTGGTCTCAGACCTTGAATCGGTATCCATCAGTAATTACATTGAGGCTATCCAAACCATTGAGAAAACCATCAAGGATAACAGAAGAAAATATTTAAAGAACCTTATAATGATAACCAAGCTCAGGGATGGTGATATCTTCTGGAAGTTTGATGATTTTGGTAGATTCCATTCAAATCTGACCAGTTTGATGAAAAGTATAAGAGACAAACAATTACTGATTGATGGTGAACCCATCCTGTCATTGGATATAAAAACCTCACAACCATTCTTTCTTTCACAGATATTTAAAAGTGAATGGTTGGTTAACGGTAATCCAGAGATTCAAAAGTTTATAAGGTTAGTCGAGACAGGTGATTTATATGACCACTTTATCCAACGATATCCAGAGATGTTTACCGATAGAAAATCAGTAAAACCAATGGTCTTTAAATGTTTATTCGATGAACACAGATATGACCATCTTTATAAAGAACTATTTTGTAATGAATTTCCAACAGTATATGAATTTATAGAAAACTATCATGTAAATTATGGACAACCATTATGGAAAACTCTTCAAAGAATGGAAAGTGAACTTATATATAGTAAAATCTATCAATCAATTATCAATGAGATTAATGGTATAAAGTTGTTCACAGTTCATGATTCAATCCATTATCCAGAAAAATGTCACGACAGGGTAAAAAAGATTTGGGATGCAGCGCTGGAAGAGATAATCAATAAATAATTAAAAAAAAAAGCAGAAAATGTATGTATAAATGATATAGTACCATATATGTTGTATAAAAATGAGGAAACCATTGATATGTCTTGGTTTGGTGGATTTTCACGTGGTTAAAAAATGATTTACGTGGAACATCCACCGATTCCGGTGAGTAATTTCAGTGGTTAGAATTTCATTGATTTTTACCCTCTGTAGAATTATATAAATCCTATCCCCTATATAAAGAGACAAAAGACAATCAAATGCTAAATTGGAAATGAATTCAAGGGGTTTATAAATCACGAATACTTGATTCCTTCGGATGGTAACTTTTCAACCAAGTTGATTGACCAAGAATTATGATATAACCTATAAGGGAATAGTCGTAGGAAAAATAAAAAAGATTATATATGTAATAAATTAACCTCTCTTAAACCTGTTCCTTTAATTCCTTTATCTTATAATAAACTGATTGGTAAGGTTTATTTAACTTATCGGCAATTCCCTGAGTTTTCATCCCAGCATCGACAAGTTTCTTTAATTCCGTCAATTCAGATTCCGTCCAACCTTTTCTTTCCTTTTTCTTTGAAGTTGTCGGATGAGTAGGGTTTGTGGAGACAGAGATGGTTAGAAGTTTATCAAGAGATGTTTTAATTTTCTCAATCTCATCTTTTTCTTGTTGTTCTAATTCTTTATGCTTTAACAGATAGGATTGTTTCAACTTTTCAATCTTATCATTTAAAATAATTTCTTTCAACTCAGGAGTAAAAGGAATTTCCATGTTTTCTATTGTTGCCATAACTTTCTCTATTAATGATATTTTGTTATTTGAAAACACAAAGTTCCGAATAATATATTTAATAAAAAAATATTTATCAATCTTTTTATAAATATTTTAAAAATAATGCTTGTACTTTATCCTATTATGGTGTTTGACCCTCAGAGAAATTATATATAATTCTATCAAACCCTATATACCGGGTTAAAAAACAATCACAATACCCATGATATCAAATGATTTTAAGTTATATCACGATTACCTAATCCGTCTGGACGATGACCTATCAACCAAACTTGTTCATTTTTCTAAGGAAAACGATATGAAAATTACAGGAGTGGTTCGAAGAAGTCTCCGAAGATTCTTTGAACAAGTAGAATCCTCAAGACAACCAGAAACGGTAAAAAACAATGACCAGATGAATGAAAATAGAAATCAGTAAACTGAACCCCCATCCCAAAAACAGATTCATCTACGGTCATGAGGATAATACCGACCTAACCGATAAGATTAAACAATCAGGATGGATTAAACCCATACTTATTGCCAAGAATTTCGTGATAATCAGTGGACACAGACGAGTAGAAGTTTGTCGAACCCTTGGTATTACTGAAGTTGAATATGAACTGATTGAGGAAACTGACCCCACCAAACTTTTGGAACTTTTAATGATAGAGAACCAGTATCGTGTTAAGACGAACACTCAACTCATGAAAGAATCTGAGGTTTACTACGAGATTGAACGACAGAAATCCTACAAACGACAAACTGAAATTGGTAAACAGAACCTTGGTCAAACCTCAGATGAGGTCAATTGGACTTATCTGGGTGAAACAGGTCGAACCACTCAGATTGTTTCCAAAAAGGTTGGTATGAGTGAATCCTCTTATAAACGAGGGAAAAAGGTCATGGAGTTCGTTAAAGAACATCCAGATTGGGAATGGATATTTCAGGAAACCATGAACCAGTCAGTAGATGGTTCGGTCAAACTGATGGAGAAACCTCCAGCTTTCATTGAGAAACTCAGAGAAACCGTTAGTGGAAATACGGAACTGATATTACCTGTTATTCGTGAATTGGAAGAGGTAGAACGAGAAAAAAGGAAATCCAAGACCTCGTTACCACCGGGAAAATACGGTATTATCATCTTTGATTTTACGAATCGACATACTGATGATCTTCTCAACACTGATATTTCTTCAATTTGTGAAGATGATTGTATCCTGTTCATGTGGGTAAGACCCCATAAGGTCGATTGGGGATTAGAGATTAGTAAACATTGGGGATTCAGATACAATACCTGTTTATTGTGGAATAAAGATATTGAAAGTGACATTACATTGAATTGTGAATTGTTATTGATTTCCATGAAGGGTAGTCCAACTAATGTTTTCAAACGTCATGAGGAAACTTCAGAGAAACCAATTTTCATCGAAAGATTAATTAAACAGGGGTATCCAGATTTGTCAAAGGTTGAAATATTCGTTGATGATGGATGGAAAATTTGGTAACTATGAATTGAATGATTGTTGGTTTATATTCCTCATCTTCAGCGGTTTGATTTTTTTTATTAGTAATGTGACCATACCTTTGTGAAGAATTGAAATTTTTTTCAATTTATTCAAACCCAAAGTTTATTCGTATGGAAAAAGAAAAAGTTATCGACCTGACCACTGACGAACTCCAAATGATTCGAACCTTTTGTCAAAAAACTCTGGTTTTAGAAACCCCAAATACCAGTCTGGTGAATTCCATTTTGGGAAAAATCACTTCGGTTCAATCTGAATCTTCCGAAAAGGAATCTCAATCGAACACCACTTCGGAAAACAAAGAATCGAACCAGATGAAAACAATTAAGACTAAGACCATTGACATCATCAACACAAAAACGAACACCTTCCTACATTTCATGAAGAAACTACTCACTTCAGTTCGTCAATGAGGTGGAAATTCATTGAGTAAAAAGATGATGATTGGGACGATGGTTATTGGTTTATATAACACATTTACAATTATTTAAACATCATAATATTTCAAATTATTTGAATGGATCAAGAAATCAACGAGGTTATCAAGTGTATCGACCTCATCTCTCAAAAGGGATTGAAGTCGAAATTTTCTGACCAGTTCCAGAAATCAGTTTCACAAGAATCTCAGGTCGTTTGTAAGTATCTGGGAATCCAATCGGAAAGACAATCTATTTTATGGAGTATATTGTTATCCATGTCATTACAAAAGAACTCTTCGATTGATCTCGATGACGTTAGTTCTTTTCTTAACACCTCGATTTTAAAAGTGTTCCTGTATCAGAAAGACTTTGATGAACTGGTAAAACGGAAACTTCTAAGACGACAAAAACCATCCCGAAGACGAAGAAATACTGAAAGTTTGAATTACTTGAACTTGTTTGTTCCAAACAACATTATTTATTCTGTGGTGAATGGAGAACCACTTCCAAAACGGTGTAAATCCGACCTAAACATCTATGACATTCTTGACATGGTATTCACACATTTCAACGAAAAGGATGATGGTTTCATTGATTACGATGAATTGTGTTCCGAAATCGTTGGATTATTGAATGAAAACAAAAACATCCCATTTATTAGACAAATCCTGAACTATAAACTTCCGACACTGGAACAAATAATCTTATTAGTTGTTTGTCAACAATTTACAGCAGGGAATACATCTGTTGAATTGGTAGGGTTGTTGAAAACGATTATTTCGGAAACACAACGACAACTTCAGATTCGAAAAGAATGGATTGGGGGTCGAACCAAACTTCAAAGTCTGAATTTGGTGGATTTGGAATCGGAATCTTCATTCCGTAGTGACAAGAATATCGTTTTGGCATCAAAGGGTCGTGAACTGTTCGGAGAGGATCAACACCTTTTTATTGAACAAGAGGTCACAAAACACTCTGACATCATTCTATCAACAAGTATTATTGAGAAACAACTATTCTTTAACGAAAAGGAACAGAAAAGTTTGGAGTTTTTAACTGATTTGTTAAAACCAGACAACTACAATTCAGTTGTAAATCGCATGAAGGACTTAGGTATGAAACCCGGTTTTACCGTACTTTTTCATGGCAGTCCGGGAACTGGTAAAACTGAAACTGTTAACCAGATTTCACGAATGACAGGACGAGATATTAAACGAGTGGAAATAAGTGAAACGAAAAGTAAATGGTATGGAGATACTGAGAAAATCATTAAAAAACTTTTCACTTCATACGAAAAACTTAAGTTGAATTCTGAAATCACCCCCATCCTATTATTTAATGAAGTTGATGGTATTTTAAAGAAAAGACAGGATGGAAATTCGGAAATCAGTAATATAGAATCCACGGTGGTTACAATCCTACTTCAGGAATTTGAGAATTTCGAAGGAATAATGTTTTGTACCGCGAACAATACCAATTTTGACAGGTCTTTTGACCGTAGGTTTTTACATAAGATATTATTCCAGAAACCTGATCCAACTGTGCTTTCGAAGATTTGGACGAATCGAGTACCAATACTGACTGAGAAACAGGCTATGTATTTGGCTGATAGATTTGATTTCTCTGGTGGTCAGATTGACAATATCTGTAAGAAGATTGTCATGAAACAGGTCTTGACAGGTATTACTCCTACCCTATTGGAAATCGAGGAATTTTGTCAGGAAGAATCGATGGATAAAACAGTTGAGAAAAGAAGAATAGGTTATCTTGTTTAACTTCCACCGAATTTGGTGATAAAGTTCTCCACACATTATGTCATCCCTTTAGATAAAAAAGTAGAAAAATCCAGTAAGTACAACAATTTGTGTGTATTAAGTTCACACTATTATTACCTTTTAGAATCGCAGGAAAATGGATACCTTTGGCAATCCTTAATTTATGAGTTTTGGTAGAGAAAATGATTGAAAATTTTCGTGTAAATGACAACCTAAGTAAAGATGTTACTTTTTTCAGTTCGAAAACTGAAAAAGTTCATAGGTGGTTTCCATATCTCGAAGGTTTTTCAGAGAGATTCATTGAAGATATCATTAGTGGTTTAAAAAAGAAACCTGAACATATCTATGAACCTTTTGCTGGTAGTGGAACATTACCAGTATACTCAAAGATTCACAATATCAACCTTTCCTATAGCGAAATTAATCCATTCTTACAAAGACTGATTGATATCAAACTTAAAGTGCTGACACTTGAATCAAATGCACGTATTAACTTATCAAAAGAGATTCTTAAAGTTCGAGAAGAACTTATTTCTTCCCTAATACTACTTCAGCCTTCTGAATATCTCATTAATACATTTCATGGAGTATTCCCAGAGCTTATCTATTTCGATTCTGAAAACTTCGAAATCATATTAAAAGTCAGGACTTTCACGGACTCAATTGAAAATTTGTATATAAGGGAATTAGTAGAAATAGCTTCTTGTGAAGCCTTATTACATTCTTCTCTACTAACCAGAGCTGGAGATATTCGATATAAAAAGGGGAAAGAACTTAATCAGATTGATAAATTTGATATTCGTGTTTGCCGAAACCTACAAATTATTTCTGATGATTTAACAACAATTCAAGGGGGTAATAATTCTTCGTCAACTTATTATACACCTAATTCTAAGGTGTTTGATTCAGTACTAAAAGATACAATAGATTTAGTCATTACCAGTCCCCCTTACTTAAACGGAACAAATTATATACGAAATACTAAATTGGAACTGTGGTATCTTGGATATCTTCAAGAAAAAAAAGATTTAAGTCATTACAGGAAACTTGTTGTCACAGCAGGAATCAATGATGTGTCAAAAGAGATTAAATCAATTGAACTGCCAAGTTTAAAATCAGTCTTGGAAGACAAATCTTTATGGTATGATAAAAGAATACCAAAGATGATTAATGACTATTTCTTTGACATGAATCTGGTATTCAACAACCTTCACCAATATGTTAAGCAAGGTGGTTTGGCATTAATAGATATTGGTGATAGTATTTACGGTGGCATCCATATAAAAACAGATGAAATACTCATTGAAATACTTGAACAGAATGATTTTCTTATAGATGGTAATATTCAACTTCGTCAAAGAAAATCAAAAGGTGGTGAAATGGTTAAACAAACATTAATTATAGCGAGGAAAAGATGAATTGGGATGCAGATTGGGAATTCTTCAAAAATAATCAACCATTTAAGGAATCACCCTATAATAAGAGAAATTGGGGGAATCAAAATCATTCCTTGTGTTCTTTCTATGGAAAACTTAAACCTGCTATAGCTTATTTCTTAGTAAAAACATTCACTTCGGAAGGGGAAACAGTATTCGATTGTTTTACAGGTTCAGGAACGATTCCGTTTGAATCAGCTTTAAACCATCGTGGTAGTTTTGGATTGGATATTAATCCCATATCGGTTGTACTCACTACAGCAAAAGTCAAAAGAGTTTCCCTTGATTTAATACAAAAAGAGTTCAATGACTTGTCAAATTTCATGTCTCAATTTAAACCAACTCATGAGCAATTAGAAATAGCACAGAAATTTGGATTTAACAAAACCCTTGTGGATTATTATGACGACCAAACTTTTATTGAAATTTTAAAGGCAAGGGAATATTATAAATTGATAGGTTATAATTCTCCTGAAAAATCTTTTATTTTAACTTGTTTACTACATATTCTTCATGGGAATAGACCTTATGCGTTAAGTCGTAGGTCTCATCCGATTACACCATATGCACCATCTGGAGATTTTCAATATAAAAATTTACTGAACAAGTTATATGTTAAACTTGATAAATCATATCAAGAAACTCTTAAATACGATATTACCGAAGGAACTGTTTTTCATCAAGATATTCTGAATGAATGGCCTAATGAAATTCAGAATATAGATTCAATAATAACCTCTCCACCTTTTTTTGATAGTACAAAATACTATCTATCCAACTGGATACGAAATTGGTTCTTAGGATGGGAGTTCAATGATTTTGAAAAAGAGAAGAACAATTTTATTGATACTATTCAAAAAAAATCCTTCAATATTTATGAGCCAATTTTACTTAAATGTAAGGAAAGGTTGAAGAATTCAGGGGTTGTAGTATTCCACCTTGGGAAAAGTCATAAAAAGGATATGGGTCAATGCCTTTTCCCCATCGCTAAAAGAATTTTTAATAAAGTAGAATTATACAATGAGGATGTTTCCATGATTGAGAAACATGGTGTCGAAGATAAAGGGAGCGTCAATGTTCATCAGTACTTAATTATGTACTAAGTAAAGCCTCATCATACTCTTTTAACAAGTCGAAAGGAAATTTACTATTATTAACAACCTTCTGTAATGAGTGAAGGATACTGTCAGCTGCTCTTTTACCTTCTCTAACTTTTGTATACTCTTCAAAGGTCAAGAATTCTTCAAAAAACCATACAATATTTTCCTTCAATAAATCGATTACTTTTTGGTTTGCTTTTCTTGACTTTAAAATGGTTATGTCTAATCCTGTAAGTTTTGATAATTCTTCCAGTTGTGGTTTTGTGTAGTATTCAACTGGAAACTTATCACTTTTCTCACTGTTACAAGTTGGGCATAAACAGGTGGCGGTTTCATCTAAGGGATATAGAAATACCAATGGCATTGTGTGGTCTAAATCCATTTCATTTGGTGTCGATATAGGAGCATCGCAATGGAAACATTTTCTACCAAATTTTTCCCAAATAAACCTGTCAAACTCATTTTGTGTGGCATTTCTAAAACTGTGGTAAATCCATTCTTTTTGAAGTAAATTTCCGATTAATAATTCAAATGCTCGTCTTCGAAGGCTATCTTCTCGATGTTGGGTAGAAGTTCGCAGATAATTTAGAGCAGAATTCACGAAAAATTTCTTACATGCCTTACATTCAAGTTGATGTCCATAATAAGAATGGATAAAATTATCTTGAACTTTGTAAGTTGTTGTGGAAAAATATTTTGTTAATCCTTTCTTGTCTATATCAGATTCAATAATAGTATAATTGTAAAAGTTACCATGTCGGCAAGGGGCCTTAGTTGAACAATGATTTGAAAATGATAGTTGTTCTCTTTCGTTAAAGTGATTTATGGGAAGAAATCGTTGACAACGGTTACATGATTTCAAAAGGAAAGGATTACCAATTTCAGAATCTGCAAACTCTATCTCTGAAAAGAAATAGAACTGTTCTGGGTAACATATTTCTTTTTTAGAATTAAAAAAACTATCATGTACATCATTATCTACTAAATATTTATAATCCACAAAACCATAGGAAAATTGATAATAATCAAGATTGGTTCGTTTGCCATTAGTGTCAAAGGTAATTGATACTCTTATTGGAGTAGAGGGGTCAAATGAGTTTGAATCAATTTCCTTTGCAAGTCCAATTTTCTCGAATCTATTCGGCTTGATTATATATGATGATGATGATTTCTCACTTTTAATTTCAATACTAATTTCCACTTTGGTCTCGACATCGGGTAAGAAATATCCTCCTATAGAAACCACACAAGATGATTTTTTAAATAATTGAATAGCGTCATCACTATTTAAGAGAAAGGTGTAGGTGCATTCTTCATTCAGTATTAACCGTTTAGAAAATTTAACCTTGCAATCTCCTCCAGACAAATCTCCCCCAACTTTATGTCCTGTAATGTTATTAGTAGACCGTCTCACCGGGGTTTTATACCCATAATTTTTTTGTTTAGCCATTTTTGCTCAGTTTTAGGTTTCCACTCACCCCAATGAGCAAATATAGCACAACCTTAACAACGCTACAATCAAAATTTTAAGGTATTCTGTGGAAATCGCTATTTTTACATCTTAATCTGAATTAAATGAAACTGTTTACCCTAAAAGACAAGAAACTGAAAGAAGTTTCAACCAAACCCTTCAAATTAGAAAAGGAAATAAAGGAAATTGTTGAGTATAACCTTAAAGACCTTTTTGAATTAAAGTTCATTAAATCAGAACTATCCGTAGTTCTCAACTTTCCACCAAATTTGGTGTGTTGGTCAGGAAATAAAAAAATGGGAATTCCCTTTACATCCCAATCTTTCACTTTCTAATGATTAGTGAAAGATAACTCCATATAATACTGTTTTTCAATTTAATACCGTCTGTGTCCATGATTTTTATTAACTTATATATTTCACTTACGAGCCAATTATTTTTTTCTGAAATATAACAGCCCTATCTTTACATCAAATTTCAACCTATGTCATTAATCGGTTCAAAAACAAAATCGGATTACATCGAGTGGGAAAAACTTCAAACCTTAACCCAGAAACTTGAAAGGGATGGAGATGGGAAATTTTGTCTGTTGATAACAACAGGCATGTATACCGGCCTCAGAATTTCGGATTTACTTTCTTTACGATGGAAAGACATCCTTAATCGTGATAATATCGAAGTCACTGAGAAAAAGACTAAAAAGGTCAGAAAGATTTTATTGAACCAACATCTTCAGGAAACCGTTTTACGGATTTCTGGGAAGATGGGTAAGTTTGACCCAGAACAGTTCATCTTCCTTAACCGTTTTGGTAAAAAACCAATCAGTTCCCAATTTGTGAACTGGAAACTCAAAGAACTTGTCAAGAAATATAATGTGGTCAAGGACAATTCCAAAATCAAAAGTCATTCAATCCGTAAAAGTTTTGGTCGTAGGGTGTTTGAGAATAATGACAGCAATGAGAAAAGTTTGATTCTGTTGAATGAAATTTTCAATCATTCCAGTATTAAGACCACAAAAATTTATTTAGGAATCCGTGAAAAAGAGATCATGGATATATACGAAAATTTGTGATCCTTAAGACTCTTAAATCTTCCACCGAATTCGGTGAACAAAACTTTGATAAATGAATTCAGAAAAAATTAAATCTTCAATTTTGGGATTCATTGTTGGTGATACTCTTGGAGTCCCATTTGAATTTGAATCAAGAGAAAAACTGAAAATAAAACCAGTTACCACAATGGTAAGTGGTGGATCATGGGATCAATCAATTGGGACATGGTCAGATGATACATCGATGGTTCTGTCAACTTTGGATAGTCTTTCAAGAGGATATGATTTAAATGACCTCGGTTTCTGTTTAAATAATTGGTTATATGAAAACCATTATACGCCACATGGTGAAGTTTTTGATTGTGGTATCCAGACCAGAGATGGTCTTCAAAGAATACATAAACAAATAATTACAAATCAAACAATTACTCCATTACCACCCAGTGCAGATGAAAGCCGAAACGGTAATGGTTCTCTGATGAGGATTCTTCCATTCGGGTTTTACCTTCAAAACCATTCAATTGAAGAACGGTGGGAGATAATAGGTGAGGTGTCGTCTCTCACCCATTCACATATCCGGTCAGTTATTGGATGCTTCATTTATTCTGAGATGGTGATGGAATTAATGGTTGATGGAGATAAATTCGCGTCCTACAAAAGAATGAAGGAAAGGGTATTAGGGTTTTTAGTGAATAAAGTTTCATCGAGTGAATTGGAATTATTTGGAAGAATTTTGGTTTTTGACATCAGTAACCTGAAAGAAAGTGAAATTCGTTCCACACCATATATATTATATACTCTTGAAGCCGTCTTGTGGTGTTTTCTCCGTCAGGAAAACTACAAAGATTCCGTTCTATTGGCTGTCAACCTCGGTGGTGATACCGATACCATTGGTGCTCTGGTTGGAGGTTTGGCTGGGATTAACTATAATGCTATCCCCAAAAAATGGATTGAAGTGTTGGTGAGGAAAGAAGAAATAATTGAATTGGTTGATCTATTTACTGAATCTCTCTGAAAATCTATTATTTTGATATCAATTTACATAATCTGTTAGGTGTGACATGTATTTTTTTGTACTGTTCAAAAAACAATGTTAAATGGTTTCAAGTAATCATTTATTTTTTCTTCAATCCTTTGAAGGATTCTGACAGGGTCTATAGCATAGCAAACCTCCACAACATCATCATTCCCAACCCCGCCTCCGGTGGAAAATCTAAACGTCATGACATCTTCTGATCCTAAATCATTGTTGATGATATAACTTACAAAAGAAATAAATAGATGAACATCAATACTAATATTATCATCAGTATCATATACGATATTATTCCATAAATCAAAAAGTTCATCAGGAATTTCCTTTTTCTTGAATTTGATTTTTATATTGTTTTTTAGTAGGTAGTGAAATTTTACCTCAATAACTTTCTGCAAATTAAGTACTTCGTCAATTCTACCATCACCGTACATCGAATCATAATAATCCCATTCATAAAGGACGTGATCACAAATCTCTTTTGAATCACAATAAATACAGGGTTGTCTATATGTTTCATCATCAGGATCATGACCATTTAATATTTCAACCTCCTTAATCGATTTGAGAATTGTCGATGTATCAGAAAAATATTCGGAATCCTCTAAAAAATACTCAATAGTCTCATCAACTTTAAAAGGTGTGTCAGTCATTTCAACTGATCTGATGGAATTTATTTCATAGTTAGTAAGAAACTTTTCCTTAACATTGAAACCGTGAATCTCCATTACATTTTCTTCATCTTCAAGTAAAACATATGGACAAAATTCAAAAGATTCAATTTTTTTAGTAAATTGATATTCAAATTCAATTATGACAATTCGATATTTATCAATACCTTCCTTTAACAGATCAGTAATTTTCATCATTTTATCAGTGGTTTTCATAACTTCAAATATTACATGAAGATGATATTAATTGTAGTATTTCCCTTACAAGGTCAATTCTAATCAAAGATATATGGTTTTTGGTTTAAATTTACAATCGATTTCATACTAAGTTCAATTATTCATTTGTTTCTTATGAACATTAAGGAAATTATTCCTTAAAAAATCTTACAATTTTCATGACTTTTTATTGTATTCTTAATTGAATTCTATGATGTTTATATGTATGCGCGTTACATTTCCTTGCTCAAACGGGTATCACTTTTTTTTGACTGATCTTTTTTTTTTCCCGGTTTTCTCAAATTGTTCTTTGAGTGTTATAAATGGTATCAAATAAAATGAAATCCTTTCAGCTAATTTTTCTAAAATCAATTCTGGGTTTAATGCATAACAAACTCCAATTTCATCATCATTTCCCGGTCCACCACCAGAAGCGTACCTAAACGTGATAGCCTCTCCCGAACCTAAATCCTCATCTATAATATATTCAACAAACTTGATGTAGGAACTATCATAAAGATACTCATCTTGGTTCATTTCAATCCAAATATCATTCAAGATATCAGGTATTTCTCCTTTTTTAAATTTAACACGAATTTTATTATTGATAAGGTATAAAAAGGATTCTTCAATTTCTTTCTTTGAAGAATAGAAATGTTCTATCAGTCCTCCTGCTGACCTAAATGAATCACAGAAATCAAAGTCGTATAAGAGATGTTCACATTGAGTTTCTGAACCACAATACATGCAAGGTTGTTGATAGTATTCATCATCGAAATGATCTTCATAAAGTTGTCCTTCTTCCTCGTCAGTCAACTTTTTCCATTCCTTGACATGTTTATGGACCATTTTGGATTGGAATACTTTAAAAATAATTTTGTGATTTACCGAGAATGTTGTACCAATTGATTCACAGAAGATGCAGTTATTAAGAAGATATAATAAATCATCATCAAGTTGTTCATTATGTCCAAAAACAAAATTATAATTACCAGCCTGAAAATCAACAGATCCTAAAAGATAAGGAGATAGCAATACCTCTTTGACTATACCACCATACCATTCAAATTTCATTTTTATTGTCTGATAATTATCAATGCAGTCCGATATTAGACTCGTCAATTTATCTTGATTTATTTTTGGTTCCATGTTGTTTATCATTTAAAGTTGATTTACAAAAATCAATTATCAGGACTTGACAATAAATGTAAGACTATTTTCTCATTTTTTAACCCCAGAATCGAAATATAGAATTATCGATGGTTTTTATTTCCGTCATCATAATAGATTGGAAGAAATAGTTGGTGATCAACTGAAAATCTATGGCAAAGGATAATTATTATCTATTTCAGATTGATAAAGCCAAAGACCCTGACGAGTAAAAAAGTCTTTGAAGTAGAGATACTTATCCAACAGAAAACAAATCTCCTCTTTGGTTAATGATCTTTCTTCATTCCCATTTACTTTTAATGCCCAAAGAATGTTAGAACCGAATTTAGCTTCAGATATCTTTATTGACGGATTTTTCCTGATCTTTTCAAGAAAATATCTCATTTCAATTGCATGTCTTGCACGAAACATAATGAATCACTTTAAGTTTTTATAAACACATTGAATAATTTCACTTTTAAGTTTTACTAACTATCGCAGATTGTTTTTTAAATATTGTCAAATAGAATTCATTTAACCCATAATGGGAATGGATAAAGTAATCACCAATGGTGATGTTTTCAATTTCATCATAATGGGCGACCGTTCCGTTGAAAAAAGCTCTGACTTTTATTTGTGTATCACAAATATTTCCGCTTATCTCAGCAGATGGCCCGCTGGGCCCAAGGGTGTACTTACTCCAAATTTGTAAATTGATGTTTACTCCCTCGATTGTTTCATTTATAATTTTCTCATAGGCGTTTTCATTATATCTTGGAGGAATCCATCCATAACCAATACAGTATATCAATCTGTATTCGATTGAGTTAATCGTAAAATACCTGCCAATGCTCGAAACCTTTACATTCATGTTCTGAAAATCTGTGTATGTCATGTTGTTTTGGGTTTTAAATTGTGAATATCCTGAGTTATCTTCTCCTCGAAAATTTCAAACAGATTGGGAGTTGCTGAAAATATCAATCGGTGGTCATCAAATAACATTTCTGGCGTTTTCCCCCGGGTTCCACATCCATAGCAGTTGTATAGGAATTCATATATTGTGTGTTCCCCATTGATAAAAAAATCAAAATGGACACGTTTTTCTTTTCCGGGTGGTTCACAGTAAAAATGGATACTGACTGTAATGGAATTTTGTCGCCAAATAAGGTAAACCTGTTCCTGATAATCGTGGTAACTCAGATCCCAGTAATGTGAGAGTAATTTTTTTCGAGTGTTTGTTGAAATGTCTGTTGTTTCCATACGATAATAGTTTAAAAGGTTAAACATCATCGCATCAGAAAAACTCAGGGAGAAAGGAAAAGGGGGAAATAAAAAAATCGAACCCTTTTGATCCTTACGATCCACATCGTTTTACCACCGTAGCGTTCGAGGCTCGGTTGGCACCCATTTAAGGGTTCTTGATGCAGGTACAAATATACGAATGAATTTCCCGGATTCGACAAATAAGAAGAAATAAAATGACTAATTAAAATAGGGAAACGGAAATCCAGTTTTTGAATTTTTGAGGTCTATTGTCGAACAGCTATAATTCGCTACTTTTACATTTCCTAATAATTTTCGAATGAAACTATTTACCTTAAAAGACAAGAAGTTAAAGGATATTTCAACCATTCCCTTCAAACTTGAAAAGGAAATTCAATCCATTGTAGAGAACAACCTAAAAGAACTTTTTGAACTACAGTTTGTCAAATCGGAGTTCACAATCAAGAACTTCCGTGTTGATACCCTTGGTTATGATGAAGAAAAACGGTCGTTTGTTGTCATTGAATATAAGAGGGACAGAAACTATTCGGTAATTGATCAGGGGTATACCTATATGTCATTGATGTTGAACAACAAATCGGACTTCATTCTGGAGTATAATGAGCACTGTGAAAAAAACCTTAAAAGAGATGATGTAGACTGGTCCCAGTCCCGGGTCATCTTCATATCACCCCACTTTACAGAGTTTCAGAAACATTCCATCAACTTTAAAGATGTTCCATTTGAAATTTGGGAAATCAAACAGTATGAAAATGGATTAATCGGGTTCACCCAACATAAGACCACCTCGGATGAAAGTATCTCTACTATTTCAACTATCGAAAATACAATGGTGGAGAAGGTCTCAAAGGAAGTAAAAGTTTATAATGAACAATACCATTTAAATTTGTCTAAAAGTAGACCTGAATGGGTGAAGGAACTTTATTTCAACTTAAAAGAAAGAATTATGAATCTGGGTGAAGTTGACATGAAACCCAATGGTAACTACATCAGTTTTCGAAAAAAGTCCCCTTTTGTTGACATTGTAATTTATAACAAAGGTGTTTACATCATTTTGAATATGAAAGAGGGGTCTTTGAAAGACCCCAATAATTTAATGAAGAAGTTTGAAGGAAAGGGGCATTGGGGGAATGGGGATTATTTTTTAACAATTGATACAAATACAGATTTGGATTATTTGATGTTTCTTATCAATCAGTCATATCAAAATATAGGCTGATTATGACGACGGATCAGAAACATTGTACTTTTTGACTTTACACAAAACATATCTGATAAATAAATTATATAGGGAATTGTTTTGGTCATTCTGAATTTTCCGGTTACTTTTACAATCATGAACCTATCTGGTAATCATTTTAAACACTGATATATATCTACATTTCTAGCTATGTCAAAATTTCCAGAACTTTCCTCACTTATCTGGGGTGTCGCGGATAATGTTTTACGAGGGTTATTCAATCCTCATGAATACGGGGACAATTTGGAGGTCAAACTTGGTATTTTGTAAGATTGGACAAGTTTGAATAACATTTTTTTTGAGAACAGGATATCTTATCTTTAACCATTTAACATCTTAAAAGAATGAAATATGTCAAGTTTGAAGGTGTTTTAGAATATCAGGATATTGTTGATCAATATTTTACAGAGTTGAAAATACAACGATTATCTTTCAAACTACTTAGTGATGATATAAAGAGTAGACTTTTACAATTGGTGTTATTTTGTGGAATAAGTACGTCTGTTGTTATATTCAACTTCTATCAAGAAGAATGGACAACATTTCTTAAACTATCTATGATATCGGGTTTAACCTCGATTACTATTCTTCTTCTGGAAATCGTGGTTTGTTCAGAAATATTAATCAAGGTGTCACCGAATCTGGAACATATTGAATCCTTATATGAAAATCTCTCATGGATAACAAAGGATAACGAAAAGAAAGGATTAATACCAAATAAATCTGGACTTGATGAATGGGTAAAACAATACAATAATTTCACAGATAATTTACAGAAAAACACACCAGATGTGACACTTATGGTGGTTTTATACGTGGGATTATTTTTTCTTTACCTTAGTATTGTATTCTTATGTTTCTGGAAATCAATTATAATTGGAGTATTTTCCCTTGGTCTTCCTCCAATTGTTCTTGTGGGTTGGATTTTCTTAATCAAATGGAAAAGAATCCTGTATGGATTCAAATACCATTTTAAATACTTTTATAAAACATCTCTCTCCGTTCATTTTTCTTCCAAAAAGTGATAACACTTAAATTTTCATCTTATGAAAACCACCATAATTGTTTTTATACTAATCCCAATATTTTTCTTGGGATGTAAAAACTCTGGTAATGATGATACTTTGAATATGGATGAGATCAATCAACTTTGTGTTGATACAATCCCTGATCCAAACTTCACCTTGAATTCAGAAATGAAATCCCAAATCGAACTCTATGAATATCTGTTTTCAGAGTATGTATTCTGTATCTACTTTCATAAAGACACTTATTTTTATTTAGAAAATTTCTACAACTTGAAGTTGTTTAAAGGAATCAACAATTCTTTTACTCTAAAAACGACTTATCAAGACAATGATAAACAGTTGGAAATTGCCGATAATTACTTTGTAGATAATTCAGGTTATCTTATTAAAGTTCAGAATCAAGAAGAACTTTATTGGAGAAAAGAATTTGAATATAGAGATGGACTTTTGGTTAACATAACGAACTATACCAAATCCGTATCGGGAATCCAAACTAACCAAAACAGGGTGAACAAGGTTGGTGGTAATGAATATAAAGAAACTATGGAATTCACATACAATTACAACTCATTGATATATAGATTGTTTACTCAATACATTGGGAAAAATAGGTTTCTTAATCAGAGGATATCTTATTATACCGATAGTAAAAGACCATCAATCAAATATATCATTAAAAGACATGAATCAACGAAAACAAGGGAAATTATTTGCTTCAATAACGATGATATTCAGTATGTTATTTATACAAGTGAATTTGATGGGAAGTTTCAAGAAATTTACAAATTTTCAAGTGGGAATGACAATCCCAAAACAATTGGGAATAACATGAGAATCGATTATTTTGATAGGGGGAAACAAGAGAATAAATTTTTCAAATTATTTAAAACTTATGATATCGGTTATGACTCACAGAACAGTATAAATAACATTATAGAAAAAATTCACAATGAGACGGAATTAACATTGTTGGGAATTAAGGAAAGAGAGACTGTTTACAAATACCTCTCCGACCATAATCAATTTGTTGGATATGAGATTTATCAATACGAATTACCATCTGGGTCAGGTGAGAATGTGAGAACCGAAAAAAAATACAAGTTTATAAAGGGAGTACAACTACTACCTAAGTAATTTAAATTAGAAATACCAAGAACTACCTAATTCATTGTTAATCTATAACATAACTTAAATGGATTTAATCAATCTCTCCTTTCTTGTACATAAGGTCACATTACTTAAAATAATTGGTTCTTTTGGTTTACTAATGATGACACCAGTTTTGATTCCTAAAGTTATCGACTGGATAAATGATAAAATATCAAAAATCAATTTTGAAGAAGTCAGTTTATTATATAGTCAAATTTTAACGACTTTAAAATATATAAACAAAAGGATTTATGGGTTAATTGTTTCCCTTTTTCTAATATTTATTTTTTGTCTTTTATTATTTGGACATTTTTTAAATGATTTAGATCCTAAAAGTAGAGAAGAGTTAATTTATAGAATTATTCCTGAAAATTATATTGTTTATTTACGATATATATATAATTACCCTCTTTCATTCCCCCTCTCAGGATTATCTCCTATTTTTAACTTTTTTATTTTATTAGGTATTTATCTTGTAGTTATTAGGTTGTATGTATTTATCCTCGAAATTGTATATGGTTACAAAGACCCCCCACAAATTTTTAATATTATCGAAAAAATTATCCTACTACCAATTACTGGTATTCCTTTATTAGTAATATTGTTGTTATTCAGTCCATTCTTAATATTGTCGTTCATGATGATTGTTGTTTTATTTGTGATTTTGAATATTCTCAAATTGATTTCTCAATACAATTTTAAAGAAATTTCAGTGACAATTGGATTTATATTGACTATTATTTATATGTGGTTAAGTTAATCAGATTTGTTCATTATAACACTAATCCCATATGGTTACAGACTTAAATGGATTCTGGAAAATGAAATCAGACAACGAGATTTTCCAAATAGAACAAATAAATGATGAAAATTTCAAAGTCCTTGAACCTGATACAAACAAAGAATATAAATTTCATCTATCTCTTGGGGGTACGAATGATGGACACATTACTTCTTCTAATCTCTTTTGGGATGGAAAACATATTCATTTCAAGGGTGAAGATTCATTTACTCTAACTGGTCAATTTGGAGGTCAAACTTGGTATTTTGTAAGAATAGACAAGTTTGAATAACATTTTTTTGAGAATAGGACATCAACAAACGATATAAGATTGAGGAAGTTTTGGGTATTGAGTTATTTGACAATTGAGTAGAGTTCTACCGTAAAATTGTGAATTCAGGGGTAATACGGAAAATTGTAGATGATTTTTACAGAGTTTATCAGAGGGTTATTTTATAATATAACGACATACCTTGTCTGGGTTGGTTTATAATTTTACAAAAATGTAATGTTTGAAATCATGAAAATAAACTTTATTGTCAGTTTATGTACATTCATAGTTGTTGTACTTTTTAGTTTTATAGGTACATACTCATTTGGTCAAAAGTATGTGGTACTTAAAGACACATTAAACATATGGGAGAATCCAACTGACTCTTCTGATGTTTTGGGAGAAATTTTCAAAAGTGACACCGTCAATGTTGTTTCGGAGGAAGGAAATTGGTGTAAAATCAAATTTCAAGAGAAAGATGGTTATGTAATTAAACAATTCATTCAAGAGGTTACAATTGAGGAAATACCCGATAATCAGGAAAATAAAATGACCAATAAGCCCTCAGAAGAAAAAGTAGTTAACAGTGAAATTGGTCAAAAGTATATCGTTCAACCTGATAAGTTGAACATCAGGTTGACTCCAAATGACAATTCAGAGGTAATTGGTAATCTTTTAAAGGGTGATATAATTAATGTCATTGGTTCTGATGGTGATTGGTTTAAAATCAATCTCAGTGGAATAGACGGTTATATCCACAAGGATTTTGTAAAAGAGGTGACTGAATCTGGTCAAACTAAAACTGAAACTAAAAAAGGGTTTACAGATGGATTTTCCAAGGGATTTGGAGGGTCAATTATCTATGTACTTGTATTAATTGGGACTTTTGTTGAGGTAAAAAACCGAATTTCAGACCAAAGATATAAAAAGGGTTATCGTGACGGACCTCTGTCATTTCCAGTAATCAAGAGAATAGTTCTATATTCGGGTGTCATTTCCATCCTTATTGGTCTTGTAACTGGTATCGTGTTCTGGTTTCAATCATTCTGACTATGATTTATAAAACAAAATCATCTTGGTTAAGTCTATTCATGAATGGGAAAATAGACCATATTCTCAATCCTTGGGTATTAACCGTAAACTTTGAAAATGAAACAATCACGGTTGAAAAGAGAAATTGGTTTTTTTTCGGGAAGGACAAGAATATTGTATCGTTCAGATTCATAAGGAATATTCAGATAAATGAACATCTATTTGGAGGGGATATATCTATAAAGGTAATGGGAAGTGGTATGGTATCAGGATATTATTTTCCTAAATGGAAACTTAATAAGATCAAGAATTCGATGATAGAATACAATCAAACCAAGAAACACTCTATTATTTTTTCATGACATTTGACCAAAAAGGGGAAAATTTTGTTGATTTCTTTACCAGTTATAAAACATCTGGAAATCAACAGATTCAGATAGACTTAACTAAATATTCTGGAATATTTCAAACAGTTAAGACTATCACTGATGATGGGTTGATTGAAGAAGAGGTGTTGACAAATTCATATAACATCTTCAATATCTTAAAGATGGAAAAGTATGAAGATGAAACACACACCCCTTTCTTATTAGATTTACTAAACATTCGAGGTAGTCATCGTCAAAAAGATTTGTTTTATAGACTTCTTATCAAACAGATAATCAATGATGAGAATGAACGATTAAAGTTTGAACCTAATAATCCATTGTTTTTCAGTATTACAAGTCAAAAAGGAATTTATACTGATTTCGGTCAAGGATTCATTGATATTCTAATTGACTATGTAGAACCGGGGAGAAAATCATTCAGTATTATAATCGAAAATAAAATATATCATTCCGATGGAATTGAACAATTAAACAAGTACTACTCATTTTTAGAAAAATCGAACCGAGATAATATATTGTTGATTTACTTAACCCTCACTGGTAAATACCCTGACTCCATTTCAATGAAACCTAACAGGGTCAATGAGTTAATGAACTCAGGAACAATAAAATTGGTGAGTTATAAAAATGATATTAAATCTGTTTTATCAAAATCTCTCCACCTTATCAAATCGGATAAGGTTAAATATACCATCCTTCAGTATCAGACCTTGATTGATAATATTTTAAAGATACCAACAATGGAGATGTATAAAGAAAAACTTTGTGAATTTTTGACAAATTCGATTGAGAACTTTACTTATTCGAGACAAATTGTTGATTTATATCAAAGTGGTGAATTCAAGGATTTCATTAAGAAGTATTATTTGAAGGACTTACTACATAAAGTTGAATACCAGATTAATCAATCTGTTGAAGGATGGAAGTCTCAGATTAAGGACTATCCTGAATATGATGAAATTGATTTGATTATATATAAGTCAGATTGGGATGGTATATCAATATCTTGGTGTGTTTATTCAAATGAAATTGGTATCTGTCAACACGGTCAGGATTTTGATAAAGAATGGAGAAAACAAATTAATGAATATTTGAGAACAACCAACAGTAAGGATATCATGAGAGAGGATAGTCCACGTTGGTTATTGTGGGAATCATTCGTTTTCAATATTAATGACTATAATACTATGTTTAAAGTAATCCCAACTAATTCTGAGTTAACATCTAAAGACCTTTCAAATCAACTTATTAGGTACTCAATGTCTTACGAAAATCAAATTCGGGAGATATTGTCCCGAAAACAAGTATAATCTTCCGTACAGGGATTATAAGAGAATCGTTATTTAGTTTTCTAAAGAGTTCATCAAACCAAACTATTATGAAGAAAATAAAATTAAACCAAACTATTGTTCGGGGTCACCAACAGTTATACCCGGATTCTTGTGTCCCGATGTCAGTTGAATTTGTTGTGAAACTTGTTGACCCAACCCAATTACAATATTATGACCAACAACACCAATATCCAAATGGAACTATTGGGGGTCAACATTATAATAACCAGATATTGAATAATATTCAATTTACACATTTATATCCTCAATCAAGTCACCCAAGAGGACAAAACTTTCCGTTACCTGAATTGTTCAGAATTATGAAATATGAAATAGACCACAATAGGTTTGTCCAATTAGGTTTAAAATCAGGTGTTATAATCGACTTAAATGGTGTTGTGACGGGAACACTTTATCATGGATGGGTTGTTTATGGATATGACAATCAAGGAGAATTTTTAGGGGTGACAAGATATCATCATCATAATAACCCTATCTTCAGTCAAACAATTAGACAAGATATTACAACATTACAAGGAACTGATATTCTGATTTGGGATTTTGTACCCAGATTCCATTTTTTGAAATCGATATGGAAATATCTTCCATATTCAGTAAAGAAAGTGTTATCCCATAGGGTTAATTAGAATTTAATAATCCCCCCAATCCCCCAACATCTTTCACTTTCCCACGAACTGAAACATCCCCAAAACCAATTAAAACGTTAATAACCAGTTCAATAATCCATATACTCAAGATTTTCAATAATTTATATCTTTCACTCTGGATTGGTTTCTTTAAGTTTCTCCATTTCTTCATCTATATCCTTTTCCTTTGCCTTGTTTAGGAGATAGATCAATAGCATAGCAATTTACAGGAATATATTTTAAGATTAAAAAATATTTCATGATTGTTATGTTTTATTTTAAATAGATCACAACTAATCTGTTATATACAAATAAACCATTATATTAAAAAATCAACTGTTTTTGGTACAATTAAGACAAAAACTATTAAATGTCAATCAATTAAACCAATTTGTGTAGTTAATCAAAACTATTACAAGTTCTCCTCCAACGAATTTCGTGAACTATTCAATTCATCACTTCGGTAATAAACTCAACTTGAATATGACAATTCGGACAAATCGATAAGGGGCCTTGTCTCCCACAAAGGTTTTTCCATGTACTTGAAGGACTTCGGAATCTAATCCAGATAAGGTTTTCAGATTATAAACCACACTTTGGACATGGTGAATGATTGGTAAAGTTTTTACTATCTAATCTTTTATTGATACAGGAATTCACGTCATCCCAAGGGAAATCGTCATCATCTTCTTTCATTGTTATATAATTTAGATGTCTTAGTTAAAAACTCAGCCACTTCAATCTTTTCAAAGATCGGAACAGCCTTCCCCTGATTAATCAACATTCGGTTTCCAGAATCTATGACAGAATCTCTTTTATCTAAGGGGTAGTTCACACAGGCCAACATCCTTCCATATTCAAGTGTGTACCCAACAGTTTTCATTGTACCACTTTTCAAATCGGTCTCAATTACTATCGTTCCAAGACTTAATCCGGATTGAATCCTATCTCGTTCAATAAAAAAATTTGGTAGTGGTTTTTGACCAATTGGATATTCTGAGATCAACAATCCATCATTATCTAATATCATGTCAAACAAGTATTTATTCTCCTTGGGATAAACCCAATCCAACCCATTTGGGAGAACAGCGGTTGTTGTACCATTTACATCAAGTGCACCAATATGACTTACTGTATCACAACCAAGAGCAAGTCCACTGACAATATTGAATCCGAATTGAGAACACAGTCTTGACAGTAATCTACCGTATTTCTTTCCATATTCTGTTGAATTTCTTGTTCCTATAATGGCAATCGAATCTTTCTTCAACAGACCGTCTGGATTTCCTTTATACCACAAAAGTAGTGGTGGGTCGGAAGTCAATCTGAGTAATTCTGGATACTTTTCATCAAAATAGGAGACCAACTCAATTCCCTGTTCCGTTGACTTTTCCAAAAGAATTTCCGATTTACAAACTACCGAATCGATTTCGTTTAAAGAATAGGAAAAGTTTGGGGACAGTTCATGGAGAAGATGATATAATTCTTCCGAAGTGGTCACGGAGGATTCAACTCTTGATAACAACTTGAATCCTTTCCTCCTACCCAATTTGGGTATTTGTAAAAGGGACAGAATTAAGATGTTTGAAATGATATCGTTTTTTTCAATCATATTGGTCTCCAAATAATTGGTCAAGTAATGAAAATATCGTTCACAATCATTGGATTCACGGTATAGATTCAAGTGGGTCATACCTAAAATCAAACTCCTGTAACCTCAAACAACTATCAGTGACAAAATCAATCAGGAACTGACAATATTCCTTGTTGATCGTTTTTTTGGTCGTATCCCCAAAGACATAATTACCATCTTCACCTTTGAAAACATGAGATGGGGTTAACATCCGAAACTTAGCGAACTTTCGATAATCTAATCCAAGTAAAAGAACTTCAAGGGCTTTCCCAACATTTGAGAAATTCTGATTAATTTTCAAGATAACATCTTTCATTGAATCGTACACCTTCCTTTCCATATTGTCCGAATAGGAAGGATTGTCCAGATATAAGGTAGAAATGAAATCAAATTCACTTCTATCATCATCACTTTTTTTGGTATCCTTATAATGGTCGAGAAGTTTGTAGAACCCATTGGACACTTCAATGACACAACCGTCTAAATCGTTCTTCAGCAAATTTTCATTCCCTTTTATCAAATGATTTCTTATTTCCTCAAATTTGATAAGATGAAAAAGTGTAATGTCTTGGAAATCTATATCAAAGAAAATTTTAATGTTTTCATTGAGAAACTCTGTGGTACTCAATCTCACATCTGTCACCTCCTGATAAACTGGAATAAATCCTTTATGTTTGATGCTAACCCTTAAATCATTGAGTTTTTTCATTGCAGCCGACATCGTGAGTTTTGGAAACTCAATCCAATAAGAATGGAACTTTTCATCCTTCATACGGACATTCTTCTCATTTTGAGAGACAATTTGTAGAAACATCTCCACCGAATCATGGAAAGATAAAATTGAAAGGAAGGCTGTTGATTCTGATTGTTTAGACTGTTCTAAACCAATTTTATAGAGTAGTTTAACAATGGACAATCGTTTTAATAATGATTCTTTATCCATATTGATAATTTTAAATATGTATCGACATTCCTGTTCAAAGAAGTTTTCCCAAAATCAACCATCAAAGATACAACCTCATGAGTACCATCGTGAATCATAAGTACTCAAATTGAACTCACCACTATCGAGAATATCACTGATGATGTTAAATTCCTCCCCCCGTATAACATTTTTCATGAATAAGATATGTGTCGGGTCGTTCTTTTTAACAAAATCATGATAGTCAAAATCTTTAAATTGAACTGACCAATCTGACCTAAAATCGATGAAAATTAACATTGGGGTTTCCGAATCTGGGTCTTTAACAAATATATAAATGATATTTCCGTTAAAGGGGAAAAAACACTCTCAGCATAAGATTGAATTTTCTTTTGATTAAAACAGTACTTCTCTCCTGACCGACCAGTGATTTCATATGTAAAACTCCAGTCAAATGAATACTTCTTTCTCATTTTGTGTATTTTGGTATTAATTTTCACAAATTTACGACCCTCATTTTGGAAAGTCAACTTATGGGTTTTTGGGACAACTTCCACCAAAATCGGTGACCTCACTTCCCCAAATACTTATCAACCTCTGACTTCCAAATTCTGATTGATTCTCTCGCTCCCGGTTTATCAATTGATGAAATCACGACTTTCTTCAATTTACCTTTCTTGATTAGGGTATAAACACAAGCTGGGGTCACTTTCATGTAAAGAGCAGCTCCTTCAACAGTCATTATTTCATCAACCACAGGTTTTGGATTCAATTCATCAATCAGTCTGGGTAGTTCTTCCGACAGATACCATTCTGACAGTCTGGATAAAGTGTGAAGATTTTCAACATCGATTTTGAATGGTTGGATGGATTTTGTTCCGTTCTTCTTAATGATTCTTGAACAGTGATCATTGAGTTCGGTAAAAATCGTTTCCTTATCACAGTTGGACAGGTATTCGAATAATTCTGATATACTTCTCATAAGGGTTTTCCTTATTGTATATCAAAACAGATGGTTTGTTTTAAAAAGTTTTAAATGGAATAGAACTGTTTAATGTTGGGTATCGATATTTGTGCTAATTTTGATAAACCCAAATTAATTTCTGATAGGATGAAAAGAAAAATTGTTCTGATTATTATTCCATTTTTCCTTTTGGGTATTAGGTCAACTTTTTCTATCGATACTTTAAAAGTCCATAGTGATTCAGTCCATCTGAAAATCTTAAAAGAATCCCAAAGTGATTCTATTCTAATGCAGAACAAGGACTTCAGTCCAATTGTAGAAAATGACAGGATTTGGGGGGTTACTAAGGATACAATATTCACAACCTTAATTACAATTTTGATTTTTGCTTTGGGGCTCCTATTTCAACAACTTTATCAGAAAAGAAAGGAAAAACAAAGACTCGTTGATGTAAAAATATACTTTGATAGCCTTTTAGATAATGTAATTCATGAGTTTCTCCCGAACCAAATCAAACTTTTTGACCAATTTTACAAAGAAATAAATATAAATACTGGGATACCTATTACCTATAATAAAGTTGATGATAGTAATTTGAGAAGAATTCTCCAAGTCAATCAGAATGACATTTTTAATATTGTCAGAAAGAATAAACCTGCTGATGTATATATTAAAAAGTATAAAATGGTTATCAGTAGACTCGATTTCATAAACTCAGTTCTTAATTTGACTAAAGAATTCCATCAATATATCCTGTCTGATTCAAAAGTATCAAGGGAAACCCTTCAAGAACTGGTCGAAGATTATTTGAATTTACTGACAGATTATTTGGGTGATGCCAAGAAAAAGGAAATTCATAGCCATATAAATGACCCGATGTGGAATTTCATCAATACGGAAGTATTTTTGTTTTACGAAAAAAATAATAAAACCATCGAAGATTTTTACAATCATTTATTGCGTCCCATTCAGGTTGAACTGATTACAAAACATTACCATTTGAATGACGATTATGCTGATAAAATTATTCACCTCGGTAAAACCATAACAACCAAAAGATTTCATTTACGATATTCCACAGTTGAGGTCAAATTACAATTCAGGACATTCACGCGATACCTAAGAGAATCGGAACAATCGATTAAGGATAACTTAGTTTAATCCTAATCAACCTTACTTGAAAAATTGAAACAATCAAGATAATCACACATGAGTATGAGAAAAAAATGGAATATATTCTTGATGGGAACTCTCGTTCAATTGAACTAAATGCAGGACTTTTAACCGACTTTAAGGACATTTTTCAACGAACCTTTATATTCCATCAAGATGTACAATCTCCTCAAATCTGACATTCCTCAATTAGTAAAGCTTCTTGAATTCATTGAATCGAAAAGTGACGGTGTAAAGTGGGAAGATATGCAAACGCTTGTTGATTCAAATCGTTTGGAAAAATACCTCACCATTCTTAGATTGCATAACCTTATCAGAGATTACGACTTAGGTGATGATGGATTGGTTATAGCTCGACAAAAAGACATGATATATCGATTTCGAGAGAATAATGGATTTGAAGGACTCTATAAAATTCAAGAAAGAGAAAGAGCAGATAAAATTAATCAGTACTTCACTCATAAGTGGCAAAGATGGACATTTTGGATTACAACCATTATTTCCATTATTGCATTCATTCTGTCAATTTATAATACTTTTTGGTCTAAATCAGGAAAATAGCAGTATATATTAGAGTTAAATAAAATAAATGACAAATGGATAGGGACGAGAAAAATAAGTTTTTTTTAGATCAGTATGAAAAAATTGTACGTGCTACATTGGAGAATAGATTGGAATGGAAGCAAATAAATCCTTTAACTTTTCAAGCAAGGCATAAATCATATGTTGTTTCTCTACTAATAATTTCTGATGATATCACATCTATGACAAAGTTTATCGCCTCACCTATAATCGCTTATTATACAAATGATGATGGTATTTCAAGAAAATTATTGAGCAATTTAAGCTATAAATTGCAGGTTTTTTTTGTAAACGAACATACCCTCATATTCTCGATGGGATATGAAGACTGTTATGACCTCAATCCCTTAACTATAAAGACATTATTGGTACGTTTATTTAATTGTATACTGTTAAATATGGAGAGAAGAAATATTGACAAATTGGAATCATTCACATCTGACTTGTAAAAATATGTATATCACTTTTTTTTCAATTCGAAATAAACCTTAACAGAATCATCACTTTGAGAAGATGAATTACAGTTGTTTTGTCCTTTCATTCTGTCAATTAATAGTACTTTTTTGGTCTAATCCGGGAAATAGGTCACATCTGTGGTTGTCGATTTGAACCTTCCATCGGTAACTTTTCAACCGAACCCATCTGATTCACTCATTCCTTAAAACCTCATTCAACTGAGTTAATCTGGATTAATCTGGACACTTTCAGGGACAATTCAGGGACAATTATGAAAAAACCCTCTGTCATCGTGTTGATTTACAGAGGGTTAGGTGTCTATTGGTGTCTCCTCGCCAGGATTCGAACCTGGGACCCATTGATTAAGAGTCAATTGCTCTACCAACTGAGCTACGAAGAGAAATTGGGAGTGCAAAGGTAAAGAATTTGAATAGTATAATCAACAATTTTTGAAAAAAATCGCAGCGATGTACCTGCATCACTTGGCAGGCGATCATAAAATTGGTTAATTTTGATACCGCACTTCAATCTTCCTATTCTTACTGCAACCTATGGATAAACCTCCCAAATCGGCATTGAATGTAATGGAAGGCATCGAACAGCCCGGCCAGATCAATGCGGATGCGCTGCAGAAGCTCAAATCCCGGAAAGGGCCGGTTCACAGTGTCGGGGAGCTGGTTGCCGGGATCCTTGCCGGAAACCGGACCCTGCTGAGCAAGGCCATCACCCTGGTCGAAAGCGCCCTGCCCGCACACCAGGAGAAGGCGCAGGAGATCATCGCCGCCTGCCTCAAAAGCCTGAATTCCACAATGGAAGGTTCAAATTCCAAAAAGGTGACTTCACACTCCAAAGTGGATGCTTCAATTTCCATCATGGATGCTTCGAATCCCGAAATGGAAACTTCGAACTCCGAAAAGAAGGCTTCAAATCCCGAAGATCACGGTCAACGGGAACATCACAGGAAGGAAGCGGAAGGCGAACAAATACTGCATCGCAGCATCCGGATCGGGATCACCGGGGTGCCTGGGGTTGGCAAGAGCACCTTTATCGAAGCGCTGGGGAAGCATCTCACGGCCCGGGGCCATAAACTGGCAGTGCTGGCGATCGATCCGAGCAGCTCCAGGTCGAAGGGAAGCATCCTGGGCGATAAAACGCGCATGGAGGAATTGTCGGTGGATCCGAATGCCTTTATCCGTCCCTCCCCTGCAGCCGGTTCTCTGGGCGGGGTGGCGCGGAAAACACGCGAAACGATCCTGCTGTGCGAAGCCGCCGGTTTTGATGTGATCTTTGTGGAAACCGTGGGAGTAGGCCAATCGGAGACAACGGTTCATTCCATGGTCGATTTTTTCCTGCTGCTCATGCTGGCAGGCGCCGGCGATGAGCTCCAGGGCATCAAGCGGGGCATCATCGAAATGGCGGACGCCATCGTGATCAACAAGGCCGACGGAGACAATATCAACAAGGCCAGGTCGGCGCGGGTTGAATATGCCAACGCCCTTCACCTTTTTCCTCCCCCCGACAGCGGCTGGATCCCGGTGGCCGATATCTGCTCGGCCCGCACAAAACTGGGCATCGACCACGTATGGGAGATCATCATGGAGCACAGGGAAACCACCTCCAGAACAGGCTTTTTCCAGCAAAGACGCATGGAGCAAAGCCGCCAGGTGCTCATCGAGACCATTGAAGAGGGATTGCGACGCCATTTCTACTCCCGGAAGGAGATCGCCCATGCCATAGCCGCAGCGGAGCGCGAAATCGTCACCGGCCGGCTGAACCCCTACAAGGCGGCGCAGGAGCTGCTGGACCGGTATTATAAAAACAGCGGGCCTCCGAAATAATAAGCCAGGGACCGGCGAAAAAGCAAGCCAGGGCCGGCGAAATAGCAGATCACAGGCCTACTGACAAACCGGAGCCAAAAAAATCACCCGCCGGATCCTTTCCAATGCTTGTAAATTGCCCGGTAAAGCTCCAGGGTATCGATCGGTTTTGTGAGGTGATCGTCGCACCCGGCTTCGTAGCATTTGCCGCTCTCTTCGTGATGGGCCGAGGCCGACTGGGTTATCACCGGGATATGGGGCCACAACTGCTTGATCCGGCTGGTGCACTCCAGTCCGTCCATTCCGGGCATCTGGATATCCATGAGCACCAGCCCGATCTCAGGAAACTGCTCCATTTTGCCGAGCGCCGCCAGTCCATCGCGGGCATAGATCACCCGGGCATTCACCGCCTGCAGCATGGCTCCCATCAGCCGGGCGTTGATCAGTTCATCCTCGACAATGAGCGCCGTCAATCCCTTGAAATCATACTCCACCGGCTTTTGCTCCGTTCGCCGTGCCAGTTCCTTCTGGATCCGGAAGGGCATGGTAAAGTAAAAGGTGGTTCCCTCCCCCGTCACCGATTCAAGCCAGATGCTGCCTCCCATGCGTTCGACCAGCGATTTGCAGATGGAGAGCCCCAGCCCCGCGCAGCCAAATTTCCGCGCGTTGTCATAATCGACCTGGTAAAAGCTCTTGAAAATATCCTCCTGGTTTTCGACCGGGATGCCGATGCCGGTATCCGACACGAAAAATTCGCATAACCTGTCTTTCCGCAGCGAATACCCGAACCGGATGGTCCCGGCCGGGGTGAACTTCAGCGCGTTGTCGAGAAGATTGACCAGGACCTGGCTCACACGTGCCTGGTCGGCCACAATTTCGGGGGAGCGGCCGCCAGGGGGAAGCACCAGTTCAATCACCAGGTCAGGTTTCCCCAGGCGGATCTTCTCTTCGCGGCAATAAACGGCCATTTCATCCAGGAGCTGGTGCAGCGAAAAGGTGGTTTCCACCAGGGTGACCTGGCTGGTTTCGATCTTCGAAATTTCCAGGATGTCGTCAATCATCCGCAAAAGGCGGTTGGTGCTGTAGCTGATGATCTCCGTGTATTCCTCGATATCCTCCCTGCTCACACTCTCCCGGCGGATCAGGCCCGAAAACCCGATGATGGAGTTCATCGGGGTGCGGATCTCATGGCTCAGGTTTGCCAGGAAGGCCGCCTTGAGCTTATCGGATTGTTCGGCACGTTCCTTGGCGGCGACCAGCTCCTGCTCCATCTGCACCCGGGCATTGATGTCGTGGGCCGTAACCAGGAACGCCGGCCTGTTTTCCATTTCGATCACCACCGAGGTCACATCGGCCCACTGCACCCGCCCATCCTTCCTGATAAACTGCATTTCTTTCCGCCAGGTATGATCCATATCAGCCCCCATGTCGCCGGGGCGTTTTTGAAACAGGCCGAGGTATTCAGCGACGATTATTTTTGACAGGGGAACCACCTGCAGCCCGGCGATTGAATATCCAAGGAATTTTTCAGCAGTAGGGTTGATGAACCTCACATGGTCGCCATCGTGAATAAAAATGGCGGCGGCGGTCGATTCCATCAGCTTCCTGAATTTCTCCTCACTCAACCTGAGGGCGTTTGCCTGCTCAATGGAATCGTTGATCATGAAGGTGATCTCCCTGAATTCATCCCCCGCAGGACGGGGATCGGCGCCAATGGGGAGGTTTTGATTTTCAAGCAGCGCCGAGATCCTCCGCACCGGGAAGACGATCCACCGGAGGAGCAACCATGCCAGGATGAAAAATCCCAGTAAAATAGCGGCGACGAAGAGGATGAACTGGCGGTCGAACCAGGCCCCTACTTCGCCCAGTTGCTCCAGGTCGATCGCCACTTTGAGGAAGGCGACATTTTTATAATCCCATGGATTTTGCAGCGGTACGACGAAAATGCTCGATTTTCCCGAAGATTCTTCCAGTGGCCTGTGGAAATGAACCGAAAGCTGGCATCCCGAGCTGTGTTCCAGCCGGCGGATGTAGGCTTCGTCCCACAATTTGCCGATGAAAACGAAGCCGTTCTGCCCCGAAAGCCGGTTTTTATCACTGGTGCCATGGATGGTCGCTCCATGGATCTCGATCATCCCCGCCGAGGTTTGAATGAAAAAGTGGATATATTTCTTCTGCTCCAGCAACTGCCTTGCCTGTGATGAAAGCACCGGGTAGTCGAGGATATCGTCGCGCTGAGGCTCCACGGTGCCGTACACTTTTTTCCCCGCACTGTCAAAGATCCACACGGCATTGGCCTTATAAAAATCAATGATCACCCTGAGGCTTGTTTCGGCCCATTTATAATCGGGCGTCCTGACAAACTGGATCATGTCGTCGCCATAGGTATAATCGAGCACCAGGTTCTTGTAAT
>CAZPIM010000004.1:72160-91640 GCA_964586385.1 uncultured Anaerolineaceae bacterium | reverse complement strand
CCAACCAACACGCAGGTGACACCGACTGTTCCAACTCCGACAAATACTCAGGTGACTCCAGAAACCCCAACACCGACAGACCCAACCTCGACTTTGCCTACACCAACACCAATTCTTGAGACTCCATTTACTCCGACAGCAGTAGTCACAACCCAAACACCAAATAATACGCCAGTCTCCACTACTGTTGTGCCGACTCTACCCCCACCACCAACTCAGAGCACTCCATCGATATTAATTCCAGTCACTGGTGCTGACAATTCTATGAAATCTCCAGTGAAAAATTGGCAAAAATCAACATTCAATTTTGGATTAGGATTAATTGGATTAGGAATGGTTTTACAAGGTATTCGTAAAAGGTTAGAAAATTAGAAACTAAAAGCTCTGACCTTTAAAAAGTCAGAGCTTTTTTATTTTATTATTAGCTTTTGGTGATAACAGATCTTATCGTCCTTATAAAAAAATATGAGTGCAATCACTTTCCAATAACTAATTTGACTTTAGGAAATCACTTTTGAATGAAAAATAAAATTCTCATAATTATTGGTTCGTTATTATTTTTCATTGCATTGATCAATAATATTATTGATATTCGATCATTGATAAATGTTAATTTTCAAAATATTTCGAACGAATTTCAAAGTGCAGTACAAAAAATAAACTTAGATTCAAATTTCATTAGTAACGAAGAAGTAACATCACAAGTTATTTCTACTGATAATAGACCTGATTTAACTCAAATTTCGCCAATTCTTCAAGTTGAAAATTTTACCGCGACACCTGAACCAGAAGGATTCTTGCCGTTACAACTAGAAAAAAAAATCTCTACTTCATTAAATGCATCAACCCCAATTACGAATATCCTTCCGAATAGAATAATTATTTCGTCAATTGAATTGGATGCTCCGATCATTCAATCAAAAAAAGAGGAAGTGGAAATTGAATCAAAAACATTTATTCAATGGTATGCACCTGATGAATTTGCTGTTGGTTGGCAAAATGACAGTGCGACTTTAGGTGAGAAGGGCAATACAGTTTTAAATGGACATCACAATGTTCATGATGAAGTTTTTAAAAACCTGGAGAAAGTTAAAGAAGGCGATAGGATAATTATTTATGGATCGGCTGATAACCAGTTCACCTATGTTGTAACAAATATCATGATCCTGCCAGAGCGAGATGTTTCGCTTGACCAACGATTGGATAATGCAAAATGGATGCTTTCAACGGTCGATGAAAGGATTACCATCATAACCTGTTGGCCGTATTATTCCAATACACATCGATTAATCATCGTAGCAAGACCAGAAATCATTGATTTTAAAGAAATAATCCAATAATCAAAAAATTGATTAAATAAATAAATAGCGTCGATTTGTTGCATGGTATAATGTTGAAAATTTGAATTGTGAGAACTTTAAGGAGTTATTATGTCTGGGCATTCAAAATGGTCAACCATCAAAAGGAAAAAAGGCGCTGCAGATGCAAAAAGGGGAAAAATATTCACCAGAGTAGCTCGTGAAATTGTCATGGCTGCAAAAGATAGTGGCGGGGACATCAATTCAAATGTGCGCTTAAGGTTGGCAATTGATAAAGCAAAAGCTGTCAATATGCCCAAGGAAAATATCGAACGTGCAATAAAAAAAGGGACTGGCGAATCGAAAGAAGGTTCCTATGAAGAAATTATGTACGAAGGTTACGCACCACATGGAATTGCATTAATGATCGAGTGCCTTACAGAAAATCGTAATCGCACGGTCGCGGAAATACGACACATCCTAAACCGCTCAAATGGAACAATGGGCGAACTTGGTTCAGTAGGATGGCAATTTCATCGTGTATCTTATTTTTCTTTTCCTTGTGAAGGATTAGATTTCGACAAAGTATTTGAATTAGCGCTCGAAGTTGGCGCAGATGATATTTCCAATGATGAGGAGACGATTGAAATAATTGGTCCTGTAGAAAATTTTAAAATCATTTCTGACCAATTAATTAAATCCAATATAACGCCGGAAGAAAATGAAATTAGAATGATGCCAAATCAAGAGGTGGAAATTGGTGTCGATGAAACTGTTCAGGTTTTGAAAGTCATCGAAGCCTTAGAAGAATTGGATGATGTAGTTAATGTCTTCTCCAATGTGTTAATTTCAGATGAAGCCATGGAGGCTATGGAGTAAAGCTCTTCTTACATGTGTATATTGGGTATTGATCCAGGTACAGCAACAACTGGTTTTGGTCTCATCGAAGAAACCCAAACTGGTTTGTTAACATTAGAATATGGCATCATTTCTACACCTGCCAATATGCCAATGGATAAAAGACTGGTCGTAATTTTCGATCGATTAAATGAATTAATATCAAAATATCATCCAGAATCCTGTGCGGTAGAGAAATTGTTTTTTCGAAGAAACGTAACCACTGCAATCTCAGTGGGTCAAGCACGGGGAGTAATTTTATTATCACTTTCCAAAAATAATATTCCAATTGCAGAATATACACCAATGGAAATCAAGTTAGCGGTTGCGGGTTATGGTGGCGCTGAAAAAAAACAAGTTCAGTTTATGGTACAGTCGATTTTAGAATTAAAAAATTTACCAAAACCTGATGATGCCGCTGATGCTTTAGCCATTGCGATTTGCCATTTGCACAGTAAAAGAATAATGGATTTGTATGAATGAAATAATCACAAGTCCTGCAAATTCTAAATTGAAGTTCATCAGAAAATTGCGTGATCGCAGAACCCGTGAAGAAAGTAATGTCTTTTACATAGAAGGAATACGCATCGTTGGGGAAGCATTAAATTGTCATTGGACAATAAAGGAAGTTTACTTTTGCCCTGATTTGATTGAAGACGGTTTCGCGACTCAGCTAATTCATACAATACAGAATCAAAATATAAAAATGGTTGAACTTGGAAAAGAAGTTTTTAAATCAATTTCCATTAAAGATGGTCCCAAAGGCATATCTGCGATTGTAGAAAAACAACATTTTCCAATTGAAAACATATTGAATGGGGGAATTTGGATTGGACTTGACAGGATTCAGGACCCTGGAAACTTAGGAACAATCTTAAGGACAGCCGATGCTATTGGTGCGTCAGGTGTTATATTAATCGATAATTGTACCGATCCATATGATATTGGGGCGATAAGAAGCAGCATGGGTGCTATTTTTTCATTGCAGATTGTAAAATCAGAAACTTTGGAATTTATCAAAACAATTAATAGGAATGAGCTAATAACAATTGGAACAAGCGATTCAGCACAACTTGATTATCGTGAAGGTCAATATTCAGAAAATATGGTCCTATTAATGGGAAGTGAAAGAGAAGGTTTGTCTGAACCTTTAATAAAAGCATGCAACGATTTAGTAAAAATACCGATGGTTGGGAAAAGCGATTCACTAAATTTGGCCGTAGCAACTGGTATTTGTTTATATGAAATCTTTAATCAAATTAATCCGATAAAGTGAGGATAAATGATTGCTTCCATTCAAGGTAAGGTAATTGCCAAAGGTGTTGATTACTTATTGATTTCAGTCGAGGGACTGGGTTTCCAAGTATTTTCTACGCTGGAAACAGTCAATAAGGGACGAATTGGAGAAATTTTCTTTTTGTTTACCCAATTAATCGTAAGAGAAGATTCAATTTCTTTGTATGGCTTCGAAACTGAGATTGAAAAGAAATATTTTAATTTATTAATTGGTGTAAGTGGTGTTGGCCCAAAAATGGCTTTATCCATCATCAGTACAATATCCTTAGATTTGATTAACCAATCTGTGCTTTCAGAGCAACCTGAAATTTTTGCACGGGTATCAGGTGTCGGAAAGAAAACGGCCCAGAAAATCATAATTCATTTACAAGGAAAAATTCAGTCAGAGACAGGCTTAAGTTTCATTTCTCCAACTTTTAAAGATACCGATCTGGAAATTTTAGATGCATTAACTTCACTGGGATACAGTATTGTAGAAGCACAAGCAGCGATTCAATCAATTCCCAAGGAAACTCCGGTAGAAATTGAAGACCGTTTGAAGGCAGCGTTGAATTACTTCTCGTAAAAAGCATTTATTGAAGGGCAGGTAAAACTAGACATTTTTATGCCTTTCAGGTATGATTTTAACCGTTGTAAAGACATATTTTATGTATTTACAAAATCCAAATTGAGAGGGTAATTTGTGGAGGATTCTATAAATCTCTTAAGAATATTAACGGAAGCAACCGGAGTTTCCGGATATGAGAAACCAATTCACGATATTGTAGAGAAATATTTTGCAACGATTGGAAAAATTCACAAAGATCAAATTGGCAGCCTAATTGTTGAAAAAAACGGTTCAAGCAAATCACCTCGGGTCATGCTTGCTGCACATATGGATGAAATTGGTTTCATGGTGAGATATATCTCCAAGGAAGGCTATATTCGATTTTTGCCTTTGGGAGGTTGGTTTGACCAGGTTTTATTAGGACAAAGGGTGATCATTAAGACCAGTTCAGGCGATGTAACTGGTGTTATCGGAGTTAAACCTCCACATTTGCTTTCGCCAGAAGAAAGAAAGAAAGTCATTGAAAAAAATGACATGTATATCGATATTGGTGCAGTTTGTCTAGAAGAAATAGAAAATGCAGGAGTCCGAATTGGTGATCCAATTGTTCCTGCGAGTAATTTTGAAGTCCTAAACAATGGCAAAAGTCTTCTCGGTAAAGCATTCGATGATCGGGTTGGCGTGAGCTTAATGATCGAAGTTTTACAAAGTTTGTCCGAAGAGAATCATCCAAATGTTCTATTTGGTGCAGCGACTGTCATGGAAGAAATTGGATTAAGGGGAGCAACAACTTCAGTTGAAATCGCCAAGCCAGATATTGCTATCATCCTGGAAGCTGATATTGCCGGCGATGTCCCTGGGGTAAAACCGGAAGAATCTGATATTAAACTAAGCCAGGGTCCAGGCATTTTATTCTATGATGCCCGAATGATTCCAAATATTAAATTAAGGGATTTTGTTATTCAAATAGCAAAAGAAAACAAAATTCCGGTTCAAATTTCCATGATTACAGGTGGAGCAACTGACGGTGGCATAATCCATTTATATAAAACTGGTGTTCCAACCATAGTCATCACAGTTCCTGCCCGCCACATTCATTCGCATAGTTCCATCATTCATATTGATGATTATAATCATGCGAAGAAATTATTACGCGAATTAATTATCAAATTAGACGAAAAAACCGTTTCTGATTTTCAGAATTAATTATTATTTGGAGGATAGATGGATCAACCGATTAAATCATTTACATCAGATTTCTTGAACAAAATTGAACAATTTAAACCAGGTTATGAAATTCGAAGTATGGGAATAGTTTCTGAAGCTGGCGATGGTATTGCACAAGCAAAAGGTCTGGCAGAAATTCGATCCCAGGAATTGGTTCAATTCGAAAATGGTGTAATGGGAATTGCATTTAACCTCGAAAAAGATTCAGTTGGAATTACGATTCTTGGAGAATATTCCAAGGTTTCGGAAGGTATGCGTGTTTATTCAACTGGACGTATTGCTTCTGTCCCAGTCGGAGATGGTCTGATTGGACGCGTCATTAATGCATTAGGTGAACCTTTAGATGGAAAAGGGCCAATCGCTTTTTCAGAATATAAACCTATTGAAAGAATTGCTCCTGGTGTAATCGAACGTCAAGACGTAGATACACCGGTTCAAACTGGTATTATAACTATCGATGCATCTATCCCGATCGGGCGTGGCCAACGCGAATTGATCATTGGCGACCGACAAACAGGAAAAACAGCTATTGCAATTGATGCAATCATCAATCAAAAAGGGAAAGATCTAATTTGTATTTATGTCGCCATCGGACAAAAGAAATCTGCAGTTGCCCGAACAATTGCCACGCTGGATCGCTTTGGCGCAATGGACCATACCATAGTGGTTGTTGCTGCTGCCGATGAGTCTGCAGCATTGCAGTATATTTCTCCATACTCAGGATGTACGATTGGTGAATATTTCATGGAATCAGGCAGGGATGCGCTGGTTGTTTATGATGATTTAAGCAAACATGCCTGGGCTTATCGACAGGTTTCACTTTTATTGCGCCGACCTCCTGGGCGAGAAGCTTATCCTGGCGATTTATTTTATTTACATTCACGGTTATTGGAACGTGCAGCGAGACTTTCAACAGATTATGTAATTCTTCCGAAAGAAAATGGCAAATCAGAAATTATTTTAGAAAAAGAATTTCAGGGAGAAATCTTTCGAGGTCCTCAATCACATGAATTAGCCGAAAAAGCATTGGCAAATCTCGAAAATAACGAAAATTATCGTGTTGTAAAAGTACACGGAACAGGTGGTTCTTTAACTGCTTTGCCAATAATTGAAACATTATTAGGTGATGTTTCCGCATATGTTCCAACCAATGTAATATCCATTACTGATGGACAGATTTATCTAGAATCGAACTTATTCAATGCAGGAATCCGACCCGCAGTTAACTCAGGAATTTCCGTTTCCCGGGTAGGTGGTTCTGCACAAACCAAAGCCATGAAACAGGTAGCAGGACGATTACGTTTGGATATGGCAAGTTTTAGAGATCTGGCTGCTTTTGCACAATTTGGAGCAGATCTTGATAAAGCAACGCAGGACCAATTAAATCGCGGTCTTCGTCTACAAGAGATATTAAAACAACCACAATATGAGCCCATGGATTTGTCAGATCAGGTGATTATTTTATTTGCCGGTGTAAATGGGTTTACAGATAAAATTCCGGTTGAACGTTTGAAAGAATATCAAGCTGGATTGTTAAAGTATTTAGCAGCCACTAATCCTGAAGTTGGTAAGGAAATTGAAAAAGAAAAAAGAATCGTGAAAGAAATTGAAACGAAATTAAGAGAAGCTATCCAAGTTTTCAATTCATCCTGGAAATAAACAGAAGGACGAAGAAACATGACATCTGCCCGAGAGATGCGGGTTCGCATCAAGAGTATTAAAAATCTTTCACAAGTAACACGAGCATTGCAGACTGTAAGTGCGAGTAAAGTTCGGAAATCAATGCAAGCCGTTGCCGCAACCAGCCCTTATGCTGAAAAAGCATGGAAAGTTTTACTTCATTTAGCACGACAATCTGATCATCAAATTTTGCACCCTCTTCTTGCTTCAAGACCGGTAATAAAGAATTCGTTGGTAATCCTGGTTACTAGCGATCGAGGTCTTGCGGGTTCATATAATGTCAATATTGTTAGGAAAACACTGTTACATTTTATTGATTATAAAAATCCGGTCTCATACATTGCAGTAGGTAGAAAAGGTCGGGATTTGCTCACAAGAAGAAAATTAAAAGTAATTGCTGATTTTAATCAGATCCCTACTCCACCTCGCTTTTCCGATGTATCAGCAATTGGTTGGCTTGCAGTTGATGAATTCCTGGATGGGACTTTTGATGAGGTTTTTATCGGTTATACGAAATTTGAGACAATGTTAACGCAGACTCCAATTTTGCGACGGATACTTCCATTAGATGTGGAATTAGGAAACCCCAGTCAAACCGGCGAGAATATCACACATCATAAATCAACTGGTGTTTTTTCATACGAACCAGGACAGAGTGAAATTTTAGATACGATTGTACCGAGATTTACAGCTTTGCAAATTTACCAATCGATTTTATCTGCACAAGCAAGCGAAAATGCTGCAAGAATGATTGCAATGCAAAATGCGACTGATAACGCCACAGAATTAATTTCTGTTTTGCAGATGGAATACAATAAAGCCAGGCAGCAGAGTATTACCAATGAAATGTTGGATATTGCTGGTGGTGCAGAGGCATTAAATCAAGTTCAAAAACGAATATTAATGGATGCTTAAGAAATAAAGAATTTTGGAGGATTTTTATGGATCAACGAAATGGTGTTATTGTTCAAATTCAAGGTGGTGTTGTTGACATTCAATTTCCAGCCGAAAATTTGCCTGACTTATATGAAGCAATTGAAGTAACAAACGATGATGGGATCTCCCTCATTCTTGAAGTACAAAAGCAACTACCTGGGAATTGGGTACGATGTATTTCAATGGGATCCACTGATGGCCTTCGAAGAGGAACAATAGCGAATAGGACAAACAAACCAATTATGGTTCCAGTTGGTCCAGAAACATTAGGAAGAATATTTAACGTTCTTGGCAAACCTGTAGATAATAAGGGACCAGTTGTAACTGATATCCAATATCCAATCCATCGATCCGCTCCAAAATTTTCTGATCAATCAACGCGTGTAGAAGTTTTTGAAACCGGTTTAAAGGTTGTTGATTTAATCGCTCCGTTTACCAAAGGTGGTAAAACCGGAATTTTTGGTGGTGCAGGTGTTGGTAAAACAGTTATTATTATGGAATTAATTCGATCCATTGCGACTGTTCATCAAGGTAACTCTGTATTTGCAGGTGTTGGGGAACGAACACGCGAAGGCACACAGTTGTACCGTGAAATGATGGAATCTGGTGTAATGAAAGATACTGTCATGGTTTTTGGCCAGATGAATGAGCCTTCCGGTGTGAGATTGCGTGTAGCATTGACCGCACTTTCCATGGCAGAATATTTCCGCGATCAAGGCAGAGATGTGCTTTTATTTATTGATAATATTTTTCGATTTACACTTTCCGGATCTGAAGTTTCTGCATTGTTAGGTCGTATGCCATCAGCGGTAGGTTACCAACCCACTTTGGCAACAGAAATGGGTGAGTTGCAGGAAAGAATCACATCTACAAGACATGGATCAATTACATCTATGCAGGCGGTTTATGTTCCGGCTGATGACTACTCAGATCCAGCGCCGGTTGCTACATTTACACATCTTGATGCGACGATTGCATTAGAACGATCCATTGCTGAAAAGTCCATTTATCCAGCTGTTGATCCGCTTGCATCTACATCCAGAATTTTGGACCCGAAAATAGTCGGTGATGAACATTATCAGACAGCCCGAGAAGTTCAACGTGTATTACAACGCTATAAAGACTTACAGGATATTATTGCAATTTTAGGTATTGATGAACTTGGAGAGGACGATAAACTTATTGTCTCTCGCGCAAGAAAAATAGAAAGATTTTTCTCTCAACCAATGTTTGTTGCAGAACAATTTACCGGGATTGAAGGTCGTTATGTGACTTTAAAAGACACAATTCGAGGCTTTAGAGAAATTCTAGATGGTAAACATGATAATTTACCAGAACAAGCTTTTTATATGGTCGGTACAATAGAAGATGCTGTTAAAAGAGCAAAACAATTAGAATCAGCAGGATAAAAAAATGACGATCCGATGTGAAATTGTCTCCCAGGATAGAAATGTTTTTAGCGGCGAAGCTGAAATGGTTATATTGCCAGGAGTTGAAGGAGTAATGGGAATATTACCTCATCACTCTCCGGTTTTAACAACTTTATCTTTTGGAATAATCACCGTGGTGACAAAGAATGAAAGAGAATATTTCACTGTAGCAGGCGGGGTGGCTGAGGTACAACCTGACCAGGTGACAATTCTTGCCGATGCTGCTGAAAATGTTGAAGAGATTGATATTGCAAGAGCAGAGTCAGCAAAAAATCGGGCTGAAAACTTGTTAGGCGATAAATCTGCAATGAGCCAGGAAGATCTCGATACCTTGAGAAATTCATTACGTAGATCAACACTAAGAATTGATGCGATAAAGAAATTTAAAAAAGGAAAAAATATCCATGGTTATGGTGGATAATTGTAATAATCTCTGTTAGACAATCAATTTGAAAGGTTTGCATGGCAGTATTTTCTAGGGAATTGGGAATTGACTTGGGGACAATGAACACTGTGATAGTGGAAGGTAGCCAGGTAATTCTGATGGAACCTACTGTTGCTGCTGTTGTTGTTAATGAGCGAAAAATGGTGGAATGGGGACAATCAGCCAGAGACATGTTGGGCCGTGTATCAGATTCTATTGAAGTTGTGCGACCTTTACAACATGGTGTCATCGCTGAATATAGTGTCACCGAATTATTGATGTCAGAAATGATTCGCAAAGTCGGCGGATCAAGGTTCTTAAGTTCACGAAAAATTGCGGTGACGATTCCTTACGGTGTCACTTCCGTGGAAAGAAGAGCTGTTGAGGCTGTTGCTTTGTCTTCATCCAGAGAAGTATATATCGTTTCTCAGCCTGTTGCAGCAGCTTTGGGAGTCGATTTACCAATAGGAACGCCGACAGGGAATATGATCATTAGTTTAGGGGGTGGTACCCACCAGGCAGCGGTTTTAGCAATGTGGGATATTGTAACAGGTGAAACAGCGAAGACTGGTGGTCTTTCATTCGATGATGCAATTGCGAATTATATCCGAAAAAAATTTGGTGTTATTATCGGGCAACCGACTGCAGAAAAATTAAAAATTTCGATAGGATCTGCAATCTCAAAAGAAGATCAAAAAAGTATGGAGATTCAAGGCCAGGATCAAGTCAGCGGATTACCTAAACCAGTAAATATTGTGACCGATGATATTGTTGATGCCTTGACCACGCCATTAAACGATCTTGTCAATATGGTTAAGCATGTACTGGAAAAAACGCCACCAGAATTAATTTCCGATATTATCGACCATGGGGTAGCCCTTTGTGGTGGTGGCGCTTTATTGACGGGTATTGACAAGTACCTTACAAAAGCGCTCGGGATCCCGGCTTATTTAGTCGACAACCCAATGACTTGTACTGCGGAAGGTGCTGCAAAATCCCTTACTATGAAAAATGTTCTCAAAAGATCTTTATTAAGAGTCTAGATTAATAAATTTGTATCTCTTAATAAATTTAGATGATTAATTATTCCAGGTAATAAGTCATATGTTGCAATTCAATTATTGGATCAATATATTGAATTTGGACATCTGATGGTACTTTAATTATTACTGGAGCGTAGTTGAGTATCGATTTAACACCGGATTTCACAAGCTTGTCTGCGACTTGTTGAGCGTTTTCTGCGTGGACAGTGATCATCGCAACCCGAATATTGTTTTCTACAATAATTTTCTCAAGATCACGAATATCTAAAATTTTGAAACCTGCAACCACTTCACCAATTTTTTTGGGGTCGGAATCGAATGCAAATTTAATTTTAAACCCATGATTATTAAAACCCTGGAAGTTCGCAATAGCGTGACCAAGAAATCCAACACCAATTAATGCCATATCCCAAACTTTATTGACATGTAAAATTTCTTCGAGGCATTGAATCAAATAGTGTATGGAATAGCCAGTGCCTTGTTTCCCAAATTCTCCAAAGTGAGAAAGATCTTTTCTGATCTGAGCTGCAGAAATACCTAATTTAAGACCCAGATCTTTTGATGAAGTGTTATAGACTCCATCATTTTCTAATCTTTTTAATGTTTGCAGGTATAAAGGTAAACGAGCTACAACAATATCAGGTACTAGATTTTTTTCCATTGTTAAACTCATTTCTTCAGATAAGAATAAATTCGTAAGTTAAATTTATCACAAAAAAAATTAATCACAAAATTAAGATACAGCGTAAATAAAAAGAACCCACTTGAACTGTGGATTCTTTTTCAAAATCAAAATTAGATTATCTTCTACGTGATCCGGATAACAGGAATACATAATACAGAAGCGTTGAGATTGCTTGAATTGCTCCAGCAACATAAGTTAATGCTGCAGCGTCAAGAACACTTTTTACTCCTTTATTTTCATCCTGATAGATCATACCAGAGGTAGATAACCACGCTTTTGCTCGTTCGCTAGCATTGAACTCGACTGGCAGTGTGACCAGAGCAAATACTGCTGTTGCACCGAAAAGAAAGACTCCAACCCAGGCAAGATCAACCCAGTTTAATAACATACCACCGATAAAAATGATTGGACCCAGCCAACTTCCAATTTGGACACTTGGAACCATAGCTGTTCGAATCTTTAGCGGAAAGTATTCTTCCTGATGTTGTAGGGCGTGACCCGCTTCATGTGCTGCAATTCCTGCAGCGGCGACACTATTTCCCCGAAAATTTTCAGGGCTAAGTCGCAATGTTTTTGATCTGGGATCATAGTGGTCAGATAAGAAACCCCTTGTTTCTTCAATTTTTACATCGCGAAGGCCATATGAATCTAACATTCTTCTTGCAATATCAGATCCACTATATCCTGTGATAGTGCGAATTTTGGAAAATTTCTGGATTGCACCTTTAACTTTTATTTGTGCCCAAAATCCCAAAAGTAGTGCGGGAAGACTAAATAAAAGATATAAACCATAACCACCGAAACCGATATTCATTAAAATCCTCTTTCCTTTTCGAAATAGATACCCCAATTATAGCGGGGAATTATTAAGAATTATTAAGAATTCTATATAAAAAATATTAATATTGATAATTACAAACATTATCTGTGTGATTAATTTCTACTCATTTACAGTACTTAATCAGTAACGAAGCGAAATCTATACAGAATTGCATATCCTTTATACCAAGTTTTGCCTTATAGTAACCCTTTATTTCATTAACTTTTGTCATCCTTTTCAGCATGACTGTAGCGTCCGCATTTGCGACTTCTGCAACAGTTTGATAACCTGCTTCAAAAAGAGATTTGGCTGCAACAGCCCCTATACCATTTATTCTAACCAGATCACAAAGACAGAACAATTCATCAGAAATATGCTTTTCACTTTCGTAATATTCTTTTGAGTTAATGATTCCCTTGATTTTCAATTTAGAAACCACTTCACCATCTATACCCGGGAAGCTTGAGATAGCAACGGGCTTTTGTTCAAGGCTACCGATTTCTCTTTTGAGAATGATCAAATACGCTTCTGAAATCCCTGTGACAGTCGCAAATGTTGTCAATTTTTGCTTAGTAGAAAGCAGTTTTTTTAAATCCGCAATATCGAGGACATTTTGCCTACCAATGATTTCAAAGTTATGATCGATATTTTGCCAGAGTATCCTGCGCCCAGGCAGGAGGTTCTGAAGTTTCAGTATTTTTTTATATTCCTCAATGGAAATAACGGATAAGTCCAAATTGTATTTCAATCGATAGATCCTTTGTAAAATGCATTATTGATCAAATTTTATTAAAAAAACTTTCGGTTTTACCCACAATAAGCAATATGTGTTTTTGTGCGCCTGCCGAGATTCGAACTCGGAACTCTGCCTTCGGAGGGCAACGTGATATCCATTTCACTACAGGCGCAATAACTTTCACCGCGAATTATTTTACCATGTACTTACAAAAAATATGGATTGCATTAAAAAAAATTGAACACAAAATGTAAAAAAAATCAAAAAAGGGTAGTAATTTCATCCCGATTTGGATATTCTAATTTCATTTCCAAATTGTCGATTTCAAACCACACACTCGCTCCGGTAGATTTCACCACTCCAATTCTTGAAAATCGAATTCCATTTTTGATGAGATTACTTGTTATTTGATTGAGAGATTTTGGATCAACAGCGATTAACAGCGCACCTGATGATATTAAATTAATTGGATTAATATTGAAAAATTCACAAATTATTTTTGTAATATCTGAAATATTAACATTTTCCGGGAAAAATTCGATGTTCTTGTCAGAAGCTATTGCTAATTCCCATAAGGCTGCTGACAAGCCTCCCTCAGTAACATCGTGCATTGCATGTACTCCCTTGTCCTCGATTGCTAAGAGCGCTTCTTTATATACGCTAATCCCAGGTTTAAATATATAGTCTTTAGCCAACTGGATATCTTCAGGAGACAAAATTCCTGATAATTTATAACCAAATTCATTGGCGATTATGGCAGTCCCTTCGATTCCAACCCCTTTCGTTAATAAAATGTGATCACCAATTTGAGCACCGGATGTCATTATCAGGTTTTCTTTTTTCACTTCACCGATCATTGTTACAGAAATGATTGGCCTATCAATTCCATAAGTGATTTCTGTATGCCCACCGATAAAAGAAATACCTTTTTCAGAACAAGCTTTGAATAATTGTGTTGAAATTTCTTCCAATAATCCCATAGTAGTTTTGTTTTCCGGAAGAAGAAACGTTGCCATCATCCACTTTGGAATTGCTCCTGTAGTTACAATATCGTTCGCGTTTATTTGAACCGCATACCATCCAGGATTATGAGTAACAAAAGTTATTGGGTCGTTTTTAATAACTAGAAAATTGTCTCCATTATCAATTACTGCGCAATCCAATCCAACATTTGGTCCAAACAAGACCCGTTTATCAAGAATTGGTGCATTTACGATTATTTTTGAAAGGACGTCAGGAGGTAGTTTTCCGACAGGGAATACAGTCATCATTCATTTCCTTTAGTTGCTCAACTAATTTTTAGTATATAAAATCACGTATATCATATCTGCTGATATGCGGTGTTCCTTTTTCAGAAAAAATAAAGGCTGTTGATATTTTACGCTCTTGTTGGAGTCGTTCTTCGGTAGTTAATGGCATCAAATTCTCAAGATATGCATTTTTTGAATAATCGAAACCCTCCTTTTCGATTAATTCTGAAAAATAAATTATGTCATCAGCATCCAAATTCATTTGATTTATGATAATAATCGTATCTCGAATATGGACCGGTTCGTACTTTTTGCCACCTGCGCCTAGTAAAATTATTATGGCAACAGATAGACCTGCTTTCTTAATTTCATGAACAGCAGAAACTGCATCTTCCGATTTTCCAGGTTTGTGTAAGAAATTTAGTAAATCATTGTTTCCACTTTCTAATCCAATATAGATTCTTTTTAGACCCAATGATTTAAGAGTCTGGTATTCCTCCAAATTTTTTTTGTCTCCACTAAAGCCATCCAAAAATGCGTATAGTCCACCCATTTTTTCCACATCCATGTGTTTGTGAATGATTTTTAGTAAAGGGATTAATTTTTTGGTAGGAGTGACCAATGCATTCGCATCACCCAAAAAAATTGTTCTTCTTAAATTTATACTTTGCAAAAGATAGTTCTTTATGCTTAAAATATGTGATTCAAATTCAGTAATAGATTTTATTTTAAATGGCCGATCCCTATAAAATGTGCAAAAAGTGCATGTATTGAATGAACACCCTTCAGTTAATTGCAAAACGACAGACATGTATTGATCCGGAGGGAGGATCCCAACAGGCTTATAGATTTCCTCATATTTTTTTACATCAGCCAGATAAAAATTCCGGTTTATTTTTGAAATTTTTCGAAATTCGGAAATTATCTCCATTGGAAGCGGGTAATCTGATTGAAAGGTTGAGTTAAAAAAATCATCATATATTAATCGAATTGTTTGGTGAGCGGTATCTAATAATTGGCTTTTTTCAGAATCATTTAACCATTTTCGATCGAGTGCATCTAAGCCAGTGTTCCATTTGGCAACAATGTTTCCATTAAGTCCTCTCCGATACGAAATTCCTTCGATCATCGCTGTCCAAAGACGGAACGATCGATCGAAACTATAAACGGTTGTTGAATTCTTATTTTCAAGGCTAATTGTTAAACTATTCTGCTTATGTGAAATCGTAACTGGTATGCCATTCCATTTCGCAAAAATCACCATATTTTTCTAATTCCTAACCATTTTCAATTATAATGCACGAAAACTTTAGGAAAAATTTATGCAAATTTATTTTATACGACATGCTCAATCTGAAAATAACCACTTGTTTGATCTTAACGGAAATAGCAAAGGACGCAATGAAGATCCAGACCTGACTTCAGTTGGAAAAAAACAGGCAAAGTTATTATTGGATTACTTTCTAAGTCACCAAAACAATGGAAACAATTTAAAGGATGACCTAAATCGTAATGGTTTTTCTTTTACTCACATGTATACCAGCCCAATGACCAGAGCGATTAAAACTGGTTGGAACGTTGCATTAAAATTAGATTTACCACTTAAGGTGATCATGGACCTGCATGAGGGCGGCGGGATATTTCTTGAAAATGAAGAAAAGCAATTAATTGGTTTACCAGGAAAACCTAAATCTTATTTTTTGAAAAATTTTCCAGGTTTGATTTTAGACCAAGATATGGATGAAAACGGTTGGTGGAATCGTCCATTTGAACCTTACGAAAATCGGAAGCCCCGAGCTAAAAAAGTCATTCAGTATTTACTGGAAAATCATCATGAAAATGATCATATTGCGTTATTTAGTCATGCAGGTTTCTTTAATTATTTCCTCTCAGCATTATTAAATTATGATGAATCCGAATTTATCAGGTTCAATATTAACAACGCGTCAATATCGAGAATTGATATCGAAAAAAGTTCATTCATTTCAAGAATACTTTATATAAATCATATAAGTTTTTTACCAAATACGATGATTACATAATTTAAGACTTTGAATTTATTGATAATTTATTCCAATATCACAATCCGGTGACATTTATCCTCAAGACGTATTACAACTCAAAGAATGAATATTATCCGACTTTTATTTATAATATTTAGATACCAGATAAAATCGCGATTCTAAGGAGTCCTTATAATGATTAATTTTTCCCCAATAAATCCAATTGTTAGCCATAAAAATCTTAAAACTTTTAATTACACAACATATAAATTAGAAAAAGGATATTCCAGAAGAACGCTATATATTAATCTATCTGATTTACGAATAGAATCGAAAACTGTTTCAGATGAGATGAAAAATACATTTACTGGGGGTAAGGGATTTTGTCTTTGGTTATTGTGGAATGCTGTAAATGATCAAACGAAATGGGATGATCCAGAAAATGAATTGGTTTTTTCTTCCGGACCATTAGCTGGTATCACGAATTATCCTGGAACAGGGAAAGTAACTGTAACAACCATTTCACCTTTAACAAAATCTATTATCGATAGTAATGGTGGCGGGCATTTTGGTCCTTACTTAAAATTTTCTGGTTGGGATGCACTAGAAATTCAAGGGAAAGCCGAAAACGATGTCGTAATTTTTATTGACGGTGATTCAGGATTGGTTCAAATTGAAGCGGCACCAGATGATCCCATTGATACTCATTTGGTTAATAAATTATTGACAGATTATTATGCAAAAGATGAAAAAGATAAAAGAAATATTTCCGTCATTTCTGCCGGTCAAGCTGCTGAATTTATTCCCATGTGTGGATTAAATGTAAGTTATTATGATCAAAAAAGGAAAGAAGTGCGGATCAAACAAGCAGCTCGTGGTGGAGCAGGCACTGTTTTGCGAAATAAAAAAATTAAAGCAATTGTAGTTCGGTATTCTGGTCTTTCATCTGATTGCAATGGCGTTGCAGATATGAGCTTAATTAAAAAAGCTGGAGATCGCATTAAGAAGGAAATTTCATCATTTGATGCTTCACAAAACGATATGGCAGGAACAGGCACACCATATCTTATTGATATCATGGATCGATTTGATTTATTACCGACCAATAATTTTAAATTTGGATCCCACCCAGCATCCCACCAAATATCCGGTCATGTTTGGAAAAAGCAATTTGATTTGAGTGGTCCTGATGGTTGCTGGTATGGTTGCACAATGTCATGTGCCCACGGGATACCTAACTTCAAATTATTAACCGGACCTTATAAAGGGACTTCAGTTTTTGTTGACGGTCCAGAATACGAAACGCTCGGTGGGCTTGGTTCAAATATCGGTATTTTTGATCCGCAGGCAATTCTTGAGTTAAATTTTTATGCAGATACCTATGGAATTGATTCAATTTCCTTGGCAGATTCAATTGCATTTGCTATGGAGTGTTACGAATTAGGCATTATAAATTCAGAAATTACTGGTGGTTTTGATTTAACTTGGGGAAATAGTGATGCGGTTCTTGCATTAGTTCATCAGATGGCAACAGGTAAGGGATTTGGCGTAATCATTGGACAAGGTGTCCGATTTATGAAAAAATATTTTTCTGAAAATAGATTTGCTGAAATGAATGTATTACAAGATATTGGGATGGAAATCAAAGGGATGGAAATTTCTGAATACATTTCGAAAGAATCATTGGCCCAACAAGGTGGCTTTGCATTAGCTTCTAAAGGTGCTCAGCATGATGAAGCCTGGTTGATCTTTATGGAAACTGTTCACAAGCAGCTACCGACTTTTGAGGCAAAAGCAGAAGCTTTGCATTATTTTCCGATGTGGAGGACCTGGTTTTCGTTGCATGGGCTCTGTAAGCTGCCATGGAATGATATCATTCCGGAAAGCAATAAAACTGCGAAAGAACCCGCGAAAGTTCCAGAACATGTAGAAAACTACACCTGGATTTATGAGGGTGTCACAGGGGATAAAATTTCTATTGAAGAAATAATATTCCAGTCTGAAAAAGTATATAATTTTCAGCGAATTTTTAATTTGCGTTTAGGATTCGGTACAAGGATGTATGACTATCCACCATATCGCGCAGTTGGTCCTGTTTTCGAGGATGAGTATTTATCACATCAAGATCGATATGATAAGGAATTAATAAATGAAGTTGGCCTGGCTATTGATGGTTTATCCACTGAGCAAAAGATCAAGTTGCTCAGAGAATATCGTGAATCAAGATATGAGAAGTTAGTTGATGCTGTTTATCAAAGGCGCGGGTGGAATTTGAATGGTATTCCTAAAATGGAAACAGTAGAAAAACTGGGAATAAATTTCCCTGAAGTAATAAATCTGATAATGGCAAATCAAAAGTAAAGATAGAATTTTTTTGGCAACAAATTATACAGAATATGGTTAAGAGATTATAATTTCCTGATAATCGAATCTAAACTAAAAGGAGTCTTAACGCATCTTTATACGTCGTTTGTTTAGGAAAGCGCATGGACCATCAGTGAATTGATGGTTGACGAGGAAGAAGGTTCCCTATTGCAAAATGGGGTTAACTGGGACAAACAGAATGCGTAACTGGTACCCAGGAAAATCGAAAGGTCAGCGGAAGCCTTCCAGATGAAAATCATCTGTACCTAAACACATCTTACATAAATATTTACAATTCTTGTTGCTTTATATGGAGTAAGCATATGTGTGGAATCGTTGGGTATATCGGTTATCAGGATGGAACCCCCATCATCATCAATGGGTTAAAAAAATTAGAATATCGTGGATATGATTCTGCAGGAATCGCCGTATTACAAAATAATAAGATTGAAATTCGGCGCGATGCTGGCAAATTGAATAAATTAACTGCTATGGTTGAGCAGCAGCCGCTAAGCGGGAGATTAGCTATTGGACATACGAGATGGGCAACCCATGGCATGCCAACCGCTCAAAATGCACATCCCCACATTGGCAGCACCGGCGAAGTTGTAGTTGTACACAATGGGATTGTCGAAAATTTCCTTGAATTAAAAGAGGAATTACAGGCAGAAGGTATTCATTTCAACTCTGAAACGGATACAGAAGTGATCGTGCATCTAATCGATTTGTATTTTGCGAGTGGTTTGGATTTTGAAAATGCAACAAACAAAGCACTCAAGAGACTTAAAGGTGCTCACGGAATTGTGACTTTTACAACACGCGAACCAGATAAAATGATTGCAGC
>CAZPIM010000004.1:61359-72060 GCA_964586385.1 uncultured Anaerolineaceae bacterium | reverse complement strand
TTGACAGATACTTTGGCTGGGCGGGTCGATTTTGATCAAGGGAAAATTCAACTTCCTCAACTTAATTTAACACATGAAATTGCAAATAATATCCAAAGAATTATCATTACTGCCTGTGGAACCGCTGCATATGCAGGTATGGTGGGGAAATTCTTAATTGAACATATTGCCCGTATTCCAGTGGAAGTGGATATTGCTTCAGAATTTCGATATCGTGATCCAATCATTGATGATACGTCTGTTGTGATTGCAATCAGCCAATCCGGAGAAACTGCGGATACGTTAGCTGCTATGGAATTAGCCAGGCGAAAAGGTGCAAAACTTTGGTCAGTTGTGAACGCGATTGGCTCACAAGCAATGAGGATTGCAGATGGTTTTGTATCCATGCAAACTGGTCCAGAAATCGGAGTAGCATCTACAAAAGCCTTTACAGCACCAATCATCGACTTGTATATGATTGCAATTTTATTGGCAGAATTCCGAAATGTGATAAACCCACAAGAAAGAAAAAAGTTGGTTGCTGACTTAAGATTTATCCCAGCACTAGTTGGTCATGTTTTGGAGAATGAAGATTCCATCCGAAATATCGCTAAGGAATTTAAGTTTATGCGTAATGCGCTTTATTTAGGTCGTGGGATTAATATGCCAATCGCATATGAAGGGGCATTAAAACTTAAGGAAATTTCGTATATCCATGCTGAAGGATATCCAGCTGGCGAAATGAAGCATGGACCAATTGCATTAGTGGATCGGGACTTGCCTGTAGTTGCAATTGCACCGAAGGATCCCTGGTATGAAAAAATGATTAGCCAGATTGAACAGGCTAAAGCAAGGGGTGGTTCGGTTATCACGATCGCAACCGAAGGGGATGAAAGAGTAAAGGAATTATCCGATCATGTGTTTTGGATCCCTGAAACTCCCTGGTTACTAAGCCCTGTTGTGACTGTTATTCCTTTGCAATTATTTGCTTATCATATCGCATCGTTACGTGGATTAGATGTAGATCAACCGAGGAATTTGGCAAAATCTGTCACGGTCGAATAAGAGAATTGAACACCCCTGCAAAATTAATAGATAATAAAACATGTACAAGTGATCAATTGCTTTCGGAATATTACTAATCTTCTCTGGACATCCAACGATTGAGGTTCTCAGGTCGTTTAAAATTGTTAAGTTTCTCAATTAAATTTTTAGGATCTTCGTCTGCAACGAGGAGTACTTTATGCTCATCGTATATAAATTTTTCTTTTAGTGCATGGTTAACCATAGCTAACAATGGTTCATAGTACTTTAAGGTATTCAGTAAACCGATTGGTTTCTTGTGTAAGCCAATTTGAGCCCAAGTTAGTGTTTCAAAAAGTTCATCAAATGTGCCGTAACCACCTGGTAAAGCAATGAACGCATCAGCCATTTCACTCATTTTTGCTTTTCTTATTTGTATGTCTTCAACAACCACTAAATTTGTAAGGTTGGCATGTATCAGTTGGGGTTCGTTAAGATTTTTCGGAACAATTCCGATGACTTTTCCTCCAGCATCCAATGCACCATCCGCAACTGCTCCCATTAATCCAGTTTTTCCTGCACCATAGACGAGATCGATTTTCATATCAGCTAAAAGTTTTCCTGTCTGGAATGCCGCCTGATAGAAATCTTTTCGTAATCCATCCGCTGAACCACAATAAACACAGATTGTCTTTATTTCGTTTGAGTTTTTCGTCATGATTTCCTTTGTGAAGATTTAAACCAAATGTTTTAATAGGATAATGAACTACCGCCAATAAATTCGCGAATTACCGAATCGCTAGGGACAAAATCATCGTTTTCGATGGGTGTAACCTCTTCCAAAACCTGCAAGGTCCTCTTAGCACGGGTAAATGCATCTACTTTTAGGGGATCATTTTGATACTGGTCGACCCAATTTCTAAAATCTTTTATCAATTTGTTATTGTATAAGCAAATCTCATAAGGCATGGCAGAATTGATAATATAATCCGTCGTATTGATATTGGGAATAATATTTCGCATTTCACTCGATCGGACATAATGCCAATGCAATAACGTTTTCGTTGGATCATACGCTCTATGTGATGCATCACGTAGCATGCGCCGCATTAATCGTAAATCTGTCCAACGAATATATTCTCCAAATGAGGTTTTCATCTGTAGTAACGGTTCCAAATAAAGTTTGAATTTCTGCTCACTTGCTATGCTTTGTGTCATATCAGGATATAAACCATGTAAGCTATCAATTAATATGAGTTCATTTTTATCAAGGCTCATAGGTGTTAATTGCTCAGTACGCATTCCGGTCTTGAAATCATAAAATGGAACCAAAATTTCTTTTCCGGAAATCAAGTCCGATAAATGTTGATTAATTAAAGATATTTCCAATGCCTGTGGTGTTTCAAAGTCATAATCGCCAAATTCATCCTTTGGATGCATTTCCAGATTAAAAAAGTAATTGTCAACATTTAAAGTTCTTAATTTCAAGCCGATTCTTTTAAGTCGCTTTGCGATTTTTATGGTGGTCGTTGTTTTACCAGAAGAAGAGGGTCCTGAAATGATCACCATTCTTAATTCGTTTTTGCGAAGATTTACCATTTCCACTGCATTTTCAATATCAATTTCATATTGTTGTTCGCAACTTTTAACTAGGTCAGGTAATTCGTTTTTTAGAATCCGTTGATTTAATCCGCTCGTCGTATTAACACCCTCGTCAACCGACCAATCTAAAATATGCCATATTTTTGCCCAAGGAATGTTTGTTGAAGGTTGTGAAGCCAATTCAGCGCGGACTTTTCTTTTCAAAGCTCTTTCATTCCGATAAAGAATGTAAGCCTTGGCAACTTTAACATGTCCATTTTCGATAAGTATTTTTTCAACTGCATCCTGAATTTCTTCCACCGAAGGAATCCGGGATTCATTAAAGTGAATTTCCAATTCTAAAACTACTTTTTTACTTAATTCTTCCGCAATTGTATAATTTCTTTCACCTATTGCAACGAATGCGCGATAAATCGCATTGGTTATACGGTCAGGTGTAAACTGAACAAGATCTCCGCTACGTTTGATAATTTGAGGAATTTTAATCATTGATTTCCTATTTTGATTAAATATTCCAAACTTGTTATTGTTTGGATTGATTGTAAAAAAAAATGGCATTAATTAGTTATGTTTTTCAGTAATATGATCAAAAATTCTAATTTGAAAACTGCATTTTGTACTTTCAATAAATGAACTTTTATGGTCAAGATTTTTTCCAATATATTGACTTAATATAATTTTATCCATTTTACAGAAACCAGGGAATTTTATTAGCAAAGAACGGTATGGACAATTAGAAATGAAAATAATTGGACCAGCATTGTGAGTCTCCCATCTTGAATCATAGTTGCGTAAATTGAGTTCTTTATTCAATTCATTTAACTTTTCAATAATGTTTGCATGATTTGTTTGTTTCATATTTTCTAAAATATTTTGCGAAATGGTTTCAAAAACACCAATGCTATGCAGATTATTTAACAACAGAATTTCCAATAATTCTGAATAATTATTTGGCAAAATAATTGGACTAATGGCAAATCTGGCAGCTGGTCTCCCTTTTGACGTATTCTTTCCGACATCTAGAATTTTATGCACTGCCCCTGAATGGATCAAAGTTTTTAAATGATAGCGGATATCCGCTTTGGTTAAATTTAAATTTTTGCTTAATGTCAAAACTGTGGATGGCTTATTATTGGACAAAAAATGAATAATCATTTCCGAACTTGATTTTCCCATAATTGAATTTTAGCACGAATTAAGATAAAATATTTTTTCTTAATTATTCGTTGACTAATCATTTTTAACAGTTAAAATAGTTTAACTGAGCGATTTAAAAACTTAAAGCTTTTAGAGGAGTATTTATGACGAATGATGGCATTAATAAACCTGGTGTTGAAATACCTCCTGAACTTAAAAATCAAATTGCTGTAACAACTCTTGATCGCATTTACAATTGGAGCCGGGCAAAATCACTCTGGCCAATGATGTTTGGGTTAGCATGTTGTGCGATCGAAATGATCATAACTGCCTCCAGTCGATTTGATTTCTCCCGCTTTGGAATGGAAGTAATGCGACCGAGTCCCAGGCAAGCCGATGTCATGCTTGTCAGCGGAACAGTGACTAAGAAAATGATTCCTCAGATTGTACGCCTCTATAATCAAATGCCAGAGCCAAAGTATGTCCTTGCGATGGGAGCGTGTGCTTCTGGTGGTGGTCCTTTCAAAGAAGGATACAATGTTGTTTCAGGTGTTGATAAATTCATTCCGGTGGATATCTATGTACCTGGTTGTCCGCCAACTCCGCAAGCTTTATTACATGGTTTATTAACATTAACGAAAAAAATTGAAACAGAAAAACTTTCAGAAGCAGATTGGTATAAACGCGGTTTTCATGAAGAAATTCCAGTTCCCATTTTGGGACCGGATTTAATTGATCCACGAAAATACGGGTTAATCAAGGATTATTCTGAAATAAATAATGAGGTGGTTTCCTCAATATCCGAAATGGATCAAAACCAGGAGGAAATCAATGAGTGATCAGACACTTGTTTCAACCGTTCCGGATTTTGAAAATATTTACTCTGAATTTGTAAAAAAAGACGATCGACAGGGCTATGAGGGATTTATTGTTGAATCTTCTTCATTATTAGTCTTTGCAAAAAATATTCGCGATGAATGGGGTTATGATTTACTTTCTTCAGTAACTGCCGTGGATTATTTCCCGGAAAACATGGAGGTGGTCTACCATTTCTACAGGTCTTTAGGCGGTGGTTCACTCGTCGTTAAAGTGCAAATTTCACGTGAAAACTCAAAAATCGAATCTCTCTACTCTGTTTATCCCGGTTGTGAACTTCAGGAACGCGAAGTTTATGATATGTTTGGGATCGAGTTTATTGGTCACCCTGATCTAAGACGGATTTTAATGTGGGAAGGTTTTGCCGGTTGGCCGCTTCGCAAGGATTGGAAAGAGCCATATTTTGAAGAAGATTCAAAACCTTATGCCTCGCGATGGCCAAATGGTGAAGTTGAACGAATTGAAGATAAGAATCCTTTTGGGGATAATGTGAAATACCCTCAAGGATTTGATCCCGAAACCTGGACCCCGGTCGGCGAAGAAGCACTGTATCTTGGCTTAAAGAAACCGGAAAAAAATGAAGATATGGCAACAGAATACATGGTTGTCAATCTTGGTCCACAACACCCATCAACTCATGGGGTTTTTAGAATGGTCGCATTGGTCGATGGAGAAAATGTTGTAGACATTAAACCTGTCATGGGATATTTACATAGGAACCATGAGAAAATTGGTGAACGAAATACCTTTATTCAAATCATGCCATTTACTGACCGACTGGACTATATCAATTCTATGAGTAACAATTTTGGTTATGCTCTTGCGGTAGAAAAGCTTATGGGTGTGAAACCTCCTGAACGCGCAGAGTATATTCGCGTTATTATGGCTGAACTTTCACGTATTCAAAGTCATTTTATGGCTTCAGGATTTTTATTGAATGATTTAGGTGCTTTTTTTACACCATCTTTATATGCATTGAAAGAACGCGAATTAATTCTTGATTTATTTGAAACTATTTCTGGTTCACGTATGATGTGTAATTATTTCCGATTTGGTGGTGTCGCACGAGATCTGCCAGAAGGTACTTTTAAAACAATTCAAGAATTAGCATTTAATCGGCTACCAAGAAAAATAGATGAAATTGACGAATTTTTAACAGGAAATGAAATTGTTGTCACCAGATGTAAAGGAATTGGTGTCTTAACAGCAGAGCAGGCAATCTCCCTATCAACAACCGGTCCGATCTTAAGGGCTTCCGGGGTTCCATATGATATTCGGCGTGCCGATCCTTATAGCATCTATGACCGATTCGATTTTGATGTCGTGGTTAAGTATCATGGTGATATTTTTGATCGATATTTGGTAAGAATTGAAGAAATGCGCCAAAGCGTGAAAATCATCCAGCAGGCATTAATGCAAATGCCTGACGGTCCAATTTTTGAAGGAAAATCACAATATCAGGTTAAAGTTCCAGCAGGTGAAAGCTATGGCAGAGTTGAAGCACCGCGAGGAGAATTAGGCTATTATGTTGTATCAAATGGTCAGGCAAATCCATGGCGATACCATGTTCGAGCCCCGTCGTTTATAAATCTGACCAGTCTCCAACAAATGTGTAAAAATGAGAAAATTGCTGACGTTATTGCAATTTTAGGAGCAATTGATATTGTTCTTGGTGAAGTAGATCGGTAAAGTCTTGGAGGAATAATGGGTTTAACAGGAATGATTAAAGGTTTAGGTATTACCTTAAAGCATTTTATAGAAACATATAGTGTGGATATTAAAGAAGAAAAACAAAAATTTTCTAAAGTTGATCGAATCAACGCTCGAAAGACAACCGATACAAAAGGAACATTCACAATCCAATATCCGGAAGAAAAAAACCCGGTCCCAGAAGCTTTTCGATATGTTCCTTTCCTTGTTTATGACGAGACAGACAACGGAGAAAAAGAAATTCGATGTACATCCTGTGGTATTTGTGCTAAAGTATGTCCACCACAATGCATTTGGATAACGCGATCGGTAAACCCGGATACTGGAAAACCGGTTCCAAAGCCAGCAAAATTTTTCATTGACATTGATATTTGTATGAATTGTGGTTTATGTGCTGAGTTTTGTCCATTCGAGGCGATTCGAATGGATCATGATTATGAAATTTCGAGTTTTAATCGTTTCAGTGATCATATTTACGATTTGGAAAAACTTCTTAAGCCGGCTGCTTATTATGCAAAAATCAGACCAGTTCAGTTTGCTGAAGAAGAAACAGCCAGATTAGAAAAAGAAGCAAAAAAGGCAGCCGCTAAGGTTGCTAAACAGGTTTAAGAAAAAGATGAGTTGTCATGTATAATTCGGATACTGAAGTACTTTTTCCATTTCGAGCAGTTCCTTCGCTCAAAGGTTTACGTGGTCCGGATTGGGACCATTTGATTGATGAAATTCTTAGTGAAAAATCTACTCAAATTGACCAATTGGCTTTCGTTCTGATGGTTGTTCGGTTAGTAGGTTGTTCGGGCTGCAATTCTGATTCTTTTCGAGCGATGCGAGGATGCACGAAATGCGCGCAACAATCGATTAAGCGTTATCGGGGAGACGATAGTGATTTACTAAAACTTTTCGAAAAAGCAAAACAAGAAATTATTACAAATAAAAGAAACATTTAAAAATACTCAAGGTTTTGGAAGGAATTTCACATAATGGTTTTTAATAAATTTAACAAAGACGATATTTTAAAAGCATTATCAACAGTACAGGAACCAGAATTACACAAGGATCTGGTTTCTTTGAATATGATTCAAGATATCTTTATTAATGATGGAGATGTCAGTTTTAAAATAGTGCTCACAACACCGGCTTGTCCGCTTAAACATAAAATCGAAAGTGAAGCTAAGGCTGCTGTCAAACAAATTCATGGTGTAAAAAATATCAATGTGATTTTAGATTCAAATGTACCTTCAGATTCAAGGAATAAAGGCAATATGCCTATTAGTGCTAAGAACGTCATCGCGATTGCATCCGGAAAAGGCGGTGTGGGTAAATCTACAATTGCGGTAAATTTGGCAGTTTCATTGGCTAAATCCGGCGCGAAAGTTGGACTTTTAGACGCAGACATTTATGGACCCAATATTCCGACCATGATGGGAGTTGACCGTCTTCCTCCGTTTAAGAATGAAAAAATAATTCCTGCAGAAACTTATGGCGTAAAAATGATGAGTATCGGTTTCATGGTAAAACCAGGACAACCACTCATTTGGCGTGGACCAATGTTACATTCCGCAATTCGCCAATTCATCAGCGATGTCCTCTGGGGAGAGCTTGATTATTTTGTGATCGATTTACCACCAGGAACAGGAGATGCACAATTAAGTATCGCTCAGTCATTACCTATTACAGGTGGTGTAATTGTAACGTTACCTCAGGATGTATCCATTGAAGACGCGTCCAGAGGATTGTATATGTTCAAGCAATTGGATATCCCAATTTTAGGTGTCGTAGAAAATATGAGCTTTTTGGAATTACCTGATGGAACCAGAATGGAAATTTTCGGAGCTGGTGGCGGGATGAGATTAGCAACCGAAACGAAAACAGACTTTTTTGGTCAAGTACCGATGGCATCTGAAGTGAGGGCGGGTGGCGATAATGGAACGCCAATTGTCGTTTCAGCTCCGGATTCGAAAGCTGGTCAGATGCTTATCCAAATTTCACAAAAAATCGCAGCAAAACTAAGTGTCATGGCTTATGAAAGAGAATCCTCAATAGAATTAGAAATAGAAGAATAAGAAATGGAAAATCCTTCTCAGGCTTTTGTTATAGGCATTCGTTTTTCGAAAATCGGAAAACAATACAATTTTAACGCTAACAATATCCAGGAAATAAAATTGGGTGACCATGTAGTTGTAGAAACTTCCCGTGGTTGGCAATTAGGAGAAGTTGTACAAATTTTAGGAGCTGTTCCAAATAATGATGAAGGCGGATGGAAATTAGTAGATCGCTTGGCAACACCGGAAGACATGATACAACGAAAAATATTGGAAGCAAAAGAACAAGACCTTTTTGTAATTGCAAAAAACGTAGTTAAAGAACAGAATTACGAGGGTGTAAAAATTGTTTCCATCGAATATAGCCTTGATGCAACAAAAATCACTGTGCTTTATAGTTTTGAAGGTGAAAATAAAATCGATCTTCGAAATGTAAAATACGAAATCACCAGGGCATCGAAAAATGCTCAGGTGGAATTACGTCAGATTGGACCACGGGATGTTGCCAAAATATTCGGTGGTATGGGTGCTTGTGGATTACCGACACGATGCTGTTCTAAATTTCTGACAGATTTTAGTTCTATTTCAATTCGTATGGCAAAAGAACAAGGTATATCCTTAACTCCGGCAGAAATTACAGGGATGTGTGGGAGATTAAGGTGTTGTTTAATTTATGAATATGAAATGTATGCAGAAAATCGCAGACTTTTACCGAAACGCAATAAACGTGTCATGACCCCTGTTGGTGAAGGTAAAGTAATCGACTTATTACCTCTAAAACTTGCAGTAATCGTTGATCTTCCTCAAATTGGCAGACGAGAATTCAATAATTCCGATATTCAGATATTGGAAGGTAATGCGCCATCAGAACCGATTTCTTTGGAAAATAAATCTGGTGCAATCGCGACAGAAACAAAAATTGAGAAAACAGTTCCCAGAGTTATCGAATCTACTGAAAAAAAATCAACACCTGAAAACAAACCTGATAACGACAAAAACAAAAAAGATGGAAATTATTTCAAAAACAGACGTTCAAAACGAAAGAAGAGAAGACCAGGTACGCAAGATAATGTTCCAGGATAATCAAGAAATTTTGGTGCCTTCCGAAGTAATCGATTATGCAATTGAAAAGCGAAGAGATTTTCATCAACACCCTGAGTTAGGATTTCAGGAAAAAAGAACTGCATCGATTATAGAATCAGAATTAAAGAAAATGGGTTTCCTAGTTAAATCTCATATTGCTGAAACTGGCGTAATCGGTATATACAACAGTGAACTCAAACGACCTGTCATTATGCTTCGGTTTGATATGGATGCTTTGCCGATTGAAGAAGAAAATCTATTTAATTTCAGGTCTATAAATAAAAATATTATGCATGCTTGCGGTCATGATGCTCATATGGCCATTGGACTTGGATTGGCAAAATTCATTTCTTCTCATATCAAAGAAGTTGATGCAACCTTGAAATTTGTTTTTCAACCAGCAGAAGAAGGACTTGGTGGCGCAGAAAGAATGATCAAGGATGGCGCGTTACTTGATCCGAAACCTGATTTCTGTTTGGGTGTGCATGTTTGGAATGAAAAACCAACAAACTGGATTGGAATTACCCCCGGACCGATGATGGCCGGCGCAGTGACATTTAAAATTGAAGTTCAGGGTAAAGGTGGTCATGGCGCGATTCCGAATGAGACAAGAGATCCAATAATCGCAGCGTCACAAATTGTCCAGGCATTACAAACAATTATCAGCAGGAATGTCTCACCATTAGAAAGTGGCGTCGTAAGCATTTGTAGTATTCATGGTGGAAATGCATTCAATGTCATACCTCAAAAAGTGGAATTACTAGGGACGTTGCGATTCTTTAAGCAAGAAATGCAAAAAGTCATCATCTCTCGATTTGAATCAATTGTTAAAAATATCTCTCTTGCATTTGGCTGTGAATCTTTGATTGAGATTCAGGAAATTACACCGCCGGTTATCAATGATCAAGCAGTTGTTGAAACAATATTAGAACGGTCACTTAGAACTTTTCCCGAAAAAGTTTTTGATACAAAATATCAATCCATGGGTTCAGAGGACTATGCGTTTTTTTTGAATGAAGTTCCAGGATGTTTCATATTTATGGGTGCTGGCGGTCAATCCGAAAATAATCGTTTTGGCCATCACCATCCGAAATTCGAAATCGATGAAAGCGTAATCCAAAATTCAATAACCTTTTTATATCATGCAATACTTAGCTTGATAAACAATCCAAAAAATCACGCAAAGTAAATGGATATTTGTGTAATTCTCCATCCTATACAAATTACTATTAGCGCTTGTTTTAAATTA
>CAZPIM010000004.1:41326-61259 GCA_964586385.1 uncultured Anaerolineaceae bacterium | reverse complement strand
TGGTTTCAAGCGCATATGCAATTGAAATATCACCAGTTTATTTCGACCAATATCGGGATATGAGAAACCACCTTGAAGCGGTGTATTTTTATGAGGCTGTTGCATTACTTAACCCTGATGAAATTCAACAACTATTTAAGATCATAAGGGAAGCTGAAAAAAAGATCGATGGAATACCTCCAAAATCCCCAAACAATGAACATCGGGAATGGCATTCATTGTTGTTTTCTCATATTGATAATGTATTTGTTAAGGGTTTCCTAACTGTTTATTGGGAAATTTATCAACAGCAAGATTACGCATTTGTAAGCGATTCTGTTTATTTGCGAAGAGTTTGGTCTTATCATAAAAAAATTACGGAACAAATTTTATCTTCAGATTTTTCAAATGCTTATCAATCATTTTTGGAGCACAAGGATCTAATTAAACTTAGTCCAAAACCTGTTCCTAATCACAAATTTGAATAAGTACTTCATTCTCAGGAGATTTTATGTCACGTGAATTAAAAAAATCACAACAAATTAATAAAAATTTGAGTGAAAGAATAATTAATGATTTTGTGATCACATTTGGTACGGTTAATGGATCCGGTAGTGCGACTGCAAATACGACAATTATGCGCGCGCTTTTTCAAATGGGAATACCAGTTTCAGGAAAAAATATTTTTCCATCAAATATTCAAGGTTTACCTACTTGGTATACATTACGTTTAAGCAAAGATGGATATTTAGCTCGCGTTGAGGAAGATGACATTGTGGTAGCCATGAATCCGGGCACAATTGTGAAGGAACTCGAATCTCTTGTTCCGGGTGGCGTATTATTTTATCCGGATGACTTGAAATTTGATATTACTCGGGATGATATTATCCTGTATCCAATGCCGGTAAAAAAGATTATTAAAGATTCTGAAGTCGCACCTGGATTGCGTGATTATGTAGCGAATATGGTCTATGTAGGAATTCTGGCTCAAATGTTAGGAATCGAACTTGAAATGATTTTATCTGCTTTAAATTTCCATTTCAAAGGTAAAGAAAAACCTGTTTCAATTAATATGGGAATTATCAATATTGCAGCCAATTGGGCAAAAGAGAATCTTACAAAAATTGATCGATATTGGGTTGAACCAATGGAGAAAACCCACGGTTCGATTATGTCGGATGGAAACACTGCAGGCGCAATTGGATCCTTATTTGGCGGGTTGCAATTTTGTGCATGGTACCCGATTACACCTGCGTCGAGTTTGGCTGAGTCTGTTCATGAATATATCCCAGTGCTTCGAAAAGATAAAGATTCAGGCGAAGAAAGTGTCGCTATTGTCCAAGCTGAGGATGAATTAGCTGCAATTGGAATGGCGATTGGAGCCGGCTGGGGCGGACTTCGGTCGATGACATCTACATCTGGTCCGGGATTGAGTCTGATGACGGAATATTTGGGGCTGGCATATTATTCAGAAGTGCCTGTGGTTGTGTGGGATGTTCAACGCGTAGGTCCGAGCACTGGATTACCCACAAGAACTGCACAAGGGGATTTGACATTCGTTTATTTTCTTGGACATGGTGACACAAATTTTGTCATATTGATTCCTGGTTCAGTAAATGAATGTTTTGAATTTGGTTGGAAATCACTCGATATTGCAGAAAGACTGCAGACTCCTGTGATCGTTTTGTCTGATCTTGACTTGGGCATGAATGAATGGATGACTCCGAAATTTGAATACCCTGGCTATCCAATTGATCGGGGAAAAATTCTTTGGGAAGAAGATTTTCAATCGTTTTTGGATAAAAACAACGGAGTGTTCGGTCGTTATTTGGATGTAGATGGCGATCAAATACCTTATCGCACGGTTGTAGGTAATCAACACCCACAGGCTGCTTATTTTACGCGTGGAACTGGACATGACGATTTTGCCAATTATAGCGAAGATGGCGAAAAGTGGGTAAAAGGCTTAACCAGGTTGAAAATGAAGTTTTTGAATTCAGTAGTTTATACTCCCAAACCAGAAATTGAAAACGGAAATAGACGCGTAGGCATAATTACTTCCGGGTCAGCAAATTTCCCGGTAAAGGAAGCCCTTGATATTCTACGTCAAAAAGGATTGGACTTTGATTTTTTGCGAATTCGGTCTCTTCCCTTACATGATGAAGTTAAGGAATTTATTAAGGCGCATGATTATTGTTATGTTGTTGAATTAAATCGAGATGGACAGTTGCAACAGATTATTTCCATAAATATGCCAGAACATGCACTTGTGTTAAAAAAGATAACAAAAGTCGATGGATTTCCTTTAACCGCAAAATGGATTGTTGGTGAAATCCTCAAAAATGAAGAGGTGAAACATGGCATTAATTGATAATAGAATCAATAATAAAAATCTGGCTGGGTTAACCAGGAATGATTATAAAGGCCATCCAAGTACACTTTGCCAGGGCTGTGGACACAATTCGATTTCCAGTCAAATTGTTGCCGCTTGCTTTGAGATGAATATAAAACCAGAAAAAATCGTTAAATTTAGTGGAATTGGATGCTCATCGAAAAGTCCAACGTATTTCTTAAACCGTTCCTTTGGTTTTAATGGTTTGCACGGTCGCATGCCTTCCTTAGCCTTGGGAGCGATGTTTGCAGATAAAACAATGAAAGGTATTGGGGTCAGTGGTGATGGCGATACTGCTTCCATTGGTATGGGACAATTTAAACATTTAGCTCGTAGAAATACACCAATGGTTTATATTGTTGAAAATAATGGTGTATACGGATTAACCAAAGGTCAGTTTTCTGCAACCGCGGAAGAAGGACTGGAACTGAAAAAACAAGGAGTCAACACCTATCTTCCAGTAGACATTTGTATGGAAGCATTGGTTACAAATGCTTCATTTGTTGCCCGAGGATTCGCCGGTGATCCGAAGCAATTAAAAAATTTATTGAAAGCTGCTTTGAGTCATAATGGATTGTCAGTACTCGACATCATCAGCCCTTGTGTAACTTTCCATAATAAAGAAAATTCATTCCACTCATATCAATGGGGTAAGGATCACGAAGTTCAATTGCATGACATTACATTTGTACCTGCGCGGGATGAAATTACAATCGACGATTTCGAACCAGGATCTTCCAAAGAAGTAACAATGCATGATGGTTCCCTGATTCTGTTAAAGAAGTTGGATAAAGATTATGATCCAACAAGTCGCATAGAAGCTCTAAAAGTTCTAGAAGAAGCCGCAAAAAATGAAATTTTACTGACCGGATTGCTTTATGTTGACCCCAATGCAAAAACACTATTCGATCGTTACCAGTTGCCGGAAACCCCATTAAACCGCTTGACGCCTGACCAAATACGACCTGGGAAAGACAAATTAGACGAAATAAATCAAATGCTTTATCTTAAGGATTGAAAGTGATAAGAGGTGGCGAGAAGTCACCTCTTATTTTTTATAATTGGGTGTTATAAAATCCTGAATCCATTCGCTCCATGAACCAGCATATAATCTTGGTTTATCCATTCCGATTTGAGATAATACGAAAAGGTTGAAACAGGATGTAACCCCTGAGCCACAATAGAGAATAATATTTTCCTCTTTCTTGAAATCCTTAAGGAAAGAATACATGGCTCTCAACTCTTTTTCAGGTAAAAGGAATCCATTTTTATCCAAATGATCCTGATGGAAGATATTAATTGCACCAGGAATACGCCCTGCGATTTTATCGATTGGTTCTTCAATACCTTGATACCGAAGTGGTGATCTTGCATCAATTAATAGATAATTCTGATCGTTCAGAATTTTTTCTATTTCTTTTTGGTCAATTAAATACTGGCCAATAAAATTTCCTTTAAAGAGAGCTGGTTTCTTTTTAGGAATGTTTGTCTCAATTGGATTATCTTTGGCAACCCAAGCTTGAAAACCGCCATTGATTAAGAATGTTCTTAAGTGACCATAAGAACGGAGGAGCCACCAAAGCCGAACTGCAAAGGAACCAAAAGAGGTGTCATAAAGTAAAACGGTGCGATCATTCGTTATGCCAAGCTCAGATAAAAAAGTAATGAATTCAACTTGATCAGGGAGTGGATGTCTCCCGGAACTAATAGTCGGTTGGCTGGAAAGATTTTTGTTTAAATCTGCATGGAAAGCACCTGGAATATGACCTTTCAGGTAATCTAAATATCCCCAATGCTCATCGCTTAGATCAAATCTACAATCGATAATGATGAAATTTGGATCATTCAAAATAGGTAATACATCATTAACTTCATAAAGAAGGTTTCGCATAATATTCCTTTGGTCGCGTTTAGATCAATTTTATTCGTTATTATTTCTTATTTTATTGTGTGTAGCAGTAGGAAATTTGGTGGAAGCATTTGACCGACTGGTAAATAGGATACGAATATAATTTGTTGCCCGGAAACAAGCGATGTTGACGCGATGATGGCTTCTTCGACAAATGCCAGCATATCTTCGATATTAGTGGCATGTGGAACCATACATGGAGTGACCCCACGATATAAATTCAGACTTCTGAAAGTACTTAGTTCAGAAGTAAATGCCAGAATTGGGACATTGAGATGTACTTTGGACATAAGACGGGCAGTTCTTCCGGATTGAGTAAGAACTGTAATCATTTTGACATCTCGATCCGCAGCCAATTCACCAGCAGCGCGTGTCAACGCAACGGCATCATCACTGGTAGGATCTAAAGGTTGTTTTCCTCTTTCACCCCATTTTTGGTAATTTGCTTCAGCTTCACGAACAATGGATGCCATCATTGTAACTGTTTCAAGAGGATATTTTCCGACTGCAGTTTCTCCAGAAAGCATGACAGCATCTGTGCCATCCAATACTGCATTGGCAACATCAGAAGCTTCTGCACGCGTTGGGCGTGGATTATTGATCATCGAATCGAGCATTTGGGTTGCAGTTATGACAAGTTTTGCATGGCGGTATGCTGCATCAATTATTCTTTTTTGAACGATCGGTACAGATGCCGGGGAAGTTTCCACACCAAGATCTCCTCGTGCAACCATTACACCTTCCGACACTTCTAAAATTTCTTCAAGATTATCGATGCCCTGTGGTCTTTCCAATTTTGCAATAACCGGAGGGGGAATTCTATCCGGAGCGATTTTTTTTATAGCTGCTTTTACCTCGAGTATATCCGCAGCACAACATACAAAGGAAATTGCCACTGCATCGATGCCTTGTTCCAGACCGAATTCCAGATCCAGACGATCTTTCTTAGTAAAACCAGGAATCTTTAAGTCTACACCAGGTAAGTTTACGCCTTTGTGAGAACTAATTTTTCCTCCCAGAATCACTTTTCCAAAGACTGTTTCATCAACGATTTTTATAACTTCTACTTCCAAATTCCCGTCATCCATCAATATTCGATTACCAGGTTTGACGGCATGCGCTAGATTTGGAACATCCATCGGTAAAATGACTGCTTCAATAACGGTTTCCAGACTCTTTTTTGTTTCTTTTATTGGTTGAAGTGCCACAATTTGATTAATACTTAAAATAATTCCTTCATCTGGTAATTTTCCAACCCGTAATTTTGGACCCTGAAGATCCTGTAATATTGTTATCGGTTTGTTTAATTCTTCTGAAACTTTTCGAATTGTTTGTATTCTCTTTTTGTGTTCTTCATAGGTGCCATGAGAAAAATTTAAGCGGGCAACATCCATTCCTGCCAGGATCAGACTTTTTAAAACTTCTTCATTGTCACTGCTTGGCCCCAAAGTAGCAACGATTTTTGTTTTTCTTTCCATTTCTCAACACCTTTCAAATTAAAACTGTATGAAATTATTATATGTTTATTTTATAAGAAAAGATCGGTCTTTTAAGACCGATCTTTTTCTGGCTATTTCATCATTAATGTTTCTGCGATGATTGGCATCGCCCAATCAATGGTTTCTTTTTCGATGACCAATGGTGGCGCGAAACGGATAACATTATCATGTGTTTCTTTGGCTAAAATCCCTTTTGTTTTTAAAGATTCACAAAATCTTCGAGCGCCTTTTGCCTCAGGAACCAATTCTACACCAATTAACAATCCTTTTCCTCGAATTTCTTTGATATGAGGGCTTGGAATTTCTTCTAAATGCTCCATAAAATATTTACCCATAGTCTCGGATTTTTCGACTAAGTTTTCGTCCCTGATGACTTTTAGTGCTGCACGAGCTACTGCAGCACCTAATGGACTTCCACCGAAAGTTGATCCATGTTCCCCAGGTTGAAATAACCCCATAATATCTTTGTCTGCCAAAACGGCGGAAACGGGATAAAAACCACCAGAAAGTGCTTTTCCAATAATCGTCATATCAGGGCGCACATTTTCATGGTCGCAAGCAAATAACTTGCCTGTTCTACCAAGACCAGTTTGGATCTCATCTGCAACAAAAAGGATGTTATTTTCCTGGCATAATTTTGAAACAGATTGTAAATATCCTGCCGGTGGTATTATGACACCTGCTTCACCTTGAATTGGTTCGAGCATTACAGCGGCAGTATTTGGTGTAATAGCATTTTTAAGCGCATCAATATCACCATACGTCACGACTTTAAATCCTGGGGTAAAAGGTCCAAATTCTTTTCGATAAAATTCTTCTGTTGAAAAAGAAACAATCGAAACCGTTCTCCCATGAAAATTCCCGCTGGCGACAATAATTTCACATTGGTAATAGGGGATGTTTTTTACTTTGTATGCCCATTTACGTACAAGTTTTATAGCAGTTTCAACTGCTTCCGCACCACTGTTCATCGGTATGGACATTTCGTATCCGGTCATTTCAGATAATTCTTTATAAAGCAAAGGTAATTGCGAATTCCGAAAAGCTCGTGAAGTCAATGTCACTTTTTTAGCCTGGTCAACAAGGGCTTGTAAAATTTCTGGGTGCACATGTCCTTGGTTTAATGCAGAGTATGCACTCAGACAATCTAAATATTTATTTCCTTCGATATCATAAACCCAGACACCTTCACCACGATCAATTACCACATCAAGTGGATGATAATTATGCGCACCATATTGTTCTTCTAAAGAAATAAAATCATTTGAATTCATAAATTTCCTACTTTAATAATTTGACGATTACTGCTTTTTGAGCATGCAATCGATTGTGAGCTTGTGGAAATAATCTGGAATGGGTTCCATCAGCAATATCATCTGTAATTTCCTGCCCACGGTGAGCAGGCAAACAGTGCAAGACAATCACTTCTTTTTCTGCGCGATTAATCAATGCTTGATTCACCTGATATGGCGGAAAAACAGCTTCCCGAATTTTAGTTTCTTCTTCCTGACCCATGGATGTCCAAGTGTCCGTGTAGATGACATGTGCCTTTTTTACCGCTTCATGGGGATCTTGAATGTACTGAATTTTGCTTCCAGTGGATTTTGCAATGGAATATCCTATATCATAGGCACTGGATGATATCTCATATCCTTCAGGACCTGTGTGCGTGAAATTTGCACCTAATTTAGCACAAATGTGCATTAAAGAAACAGCAACATTATTACCATCACCTACAAAAACCACATTCAAATCTTTTAATGTGCCGAATTCTTCAAATATTGTTAATGCATCTGCCATTCCCTGGCAAGGATGATTGTAATCACTCAGTCCATTGATAACAGGAATATCTGCCCATTTGGCTAAATCAATGACATGTTGATGTTCAAAAACGCGCGCCATAATAATGTCTACATATCCACTAATAACCCGGGCGACATCTGCAATAGATTCCCGCTTTCCTAATCCAATTTCACTTGGAGATAAATAAAGAGCATCACCACCTAAATGTCGCATAGCCATATCAAAACTTACTCTGGTTCGTAAACTGGGTTTTTGAAAAATCATGGCCATCGTTTTATTTTTTAAGATTGGATCGTTCCCTTTTAAGGACCATTCATTTTTTAATTCGACAGCTAAAGTCAACATTTCTTGTAATTCAGATGAGGAATAATCTGAAATTGCAATAAAGTCTTTTTTCATTCATTCTCCTTAATTTTTGGCGATAGATTACTTATGACGATTGGAGTATAACATAACGAGGTTATTTCATTAAATTGATTTTCGGATGAAGATTGCCGGAGAATGTCACCCAACTGGTTTAAGGAAATCATGTAGAATCGATAAATGAAATTGTTACTGTCGAGGAGTAAATGTGAGAAATAGTAAAAGAGTACGCAGGTTCACGTTTCTTGTGTTGACCTATAATGTTTTGGTTATTCTTTTTGGAGCTTTTGTGCGTGCTTCAGGTTCCGGTTCTGGATGTGGAGCACATTGGCCATTATGTAATGGAGAAGTGTTCCCAACTGAACCAATGATTGAAACGATTATTGAATTTACACACCGCATCACAAGTGGTTTTTCATTAATATTTATTATTTTATTATTTATTTATGTATTCAAGAACTCACAAAAAGGTAATTACATTCGTAAAGCAGTGTCATCGGCTTTATTTTTTACGATATTGGAAGCGCTACTCGGGGCTGGTTTAGTACTCTTTGAACTTGTTGGTGATAATGATTCGGTTTTACGAGCAGTGGTTATTTCTATCCATTTATTAAATACGTTTATGTTGCTTGGTAGTTTAGTTTTGCTTTATGATTGGAGTGGGAAAGTCAGTCTGGAAACAAAATTGGTATCAATAAAAAAATTACCATGGATTGTTATTCTGACTATTTTTATTTTGGTTTTATCCATGTCCGGAGCAATCACAGCATTGGGAGACACATTATTTCCGGCATCATCATTATCAGAAGGTCTCCAACAGGATATTTCAAATTCAACCCATTTTTTAATTGAGCTTCGGATTTACCATCCCCTCATTGCGATCATAACAATAATTCTGATTCTTTCAATGCTTAAGTTTGGATTTAAAGTAACTCCAGAGCATGATAAGAAATTAAGCAATACACTAGTCGGATTGTTTTTACTCCAACTTTTCTTAGGGGGTTTAAATGTTCTTTTACTTGCCCCAATTTGGATGCAGATTATCCATTTGTTGGTCGCAGATTTAATTTGGATTTGTTTTGTTTTGTTCGTGAATCGTGTTATGTATTCTGATTCTTAATTTTTTTGATTGCTGAAGAAACAAATAGATCCATGATTGGATAAGTTAACCTACCTAAAATATTTGTGGCGAAATATAGAATGTTACTTTCCAGACCCGGGATAATCATATATTGGTTTTTATTAATCCCATTGATGATCGATTTTGCAACTTTATCTGCGGTCATGAGTCCTGCGTTTGACGACAATTCTTTTGTTATTGCTGGTTTGTACTGATTATCATATTCTAGTTGAGGGGTTTCTGTGTCTGGAGGAAAAACAATCGAAACATTAATTCCTCTGAGCTTTAACTCACTTCTCAATGTATCGGTATATCCTCTAACCGCATACTTTGAAGCCCCATAAGCAGTGTATCCATATACTCCCAGAATGGCTGCCATACTGGAAATATTTACGATTGTGCTCCCGGATTTCATTAACGGCAGGAAGGTCTTTATCATATATACCGTTCCAAAATAATTGATATCCATCATCCAATGAAATATATCAATATCCAATTGGTCAAATTCTCCCGGATGAGTAACGCCTGCAGAATTGACCAGATAATCAACGGAGATATTATTATTTTTAAAGTGCTCAAAAGCTTTTTGGAGTTGATCGAGTTTTGTGACATCAGCTGCAATAATATTTAGGGACTCAGAATTTATGTTCAATTTTGCTTGTAGTAGTTTTCTTTCATCCCGGCTTAAAATCCAAACTTTTGCTCCTAAATCGACACATTGTTTTGCCAGTGCCAACCCGATTCCACTGGATCCCCCGGTGATGATAATGTTTTTGTCAATAAAGAGTTTTTTCATAATTTCCTTTGGGATTAATGTTGGCAACCATTACATGATCCTCCGTGGCAAGATCCGCAACCTGAGGAGGTGGATTTCGATTTTTCCAGATGGTTGGATGTATTACAGGTTGATAATAACCTGCGAACATTTTGGGATGCACAATTTTTGCAAGCAATCTCAGAATCTGCTTTAGAAAATGGTCTCAGTAGTTCAAATTTATTTTGACAATCATTGCAAATATATTCATAGATTGGCATTATTTGGAACTTTCACTAAATCAATAAGTTGAAAAATCGATTAAATTATATACGGCAATTCCAAGAGCAATAGCTACGTTTAGTGATCCTTTTATTCCTACCATTGGAATATGAATGTGCTGATCACAAATTGATAAGACATCCGGGTCGACACCGATAATTTCATTCCCTACCAATAAGATTGTCTCAGGATCATTTTTAGTTATTCGAAAATTTTCTATATTTTCTGAAATATTCGTTTTTTCCAAAGCCCAAATTCTTTTTCCTCGTACTTTGCTTTCAGTAATAAATTTGACAGTATTTTTGTGCGATTCAAATGGAACAGATTTCTCAGAACCTAGAGATGTTTTTTGAATTTTCTTATTTTCTGGAGTCGGAGTGATTCCACAAAGGTGAACTTTTGAAATTCCAGCACCGTCAACGCTTCGAAAAATAGCACCGACATTAAAAGTCGAACGAACATTATCCAAAGCAATTTCTAAATTATTTATAGGAAAAAAATGGTTTTGCTCGCCAATTTGGTCAGGATATAAAATTATTTCCCTCATCATTAGTGTCGGAGTTTTACATTTTGGACAATGTATTCCAATTCCCGATTCATCCGGTGCAGGGAAACGAAATTCACAGTTTGGATTTGTGCATTGACGAATTAAATATTTTTTCATTATTGTTATGATGGTAATAAGTTAGATTGTAAAATAGTTGATTCCCGAATGATCCGAACTGTTTGAAACGGAATAGCCAACTCAAGAAGGATCTCTTCAGGGCGACCTGTGGCATTTTCTTTTGCTGAAAGAGTTGTTCGAAGAATTGTGCCGGAATTATTTTGGTCAATACAAAGATCCAATATGAGCGGGCGAAGGTTATATGATTTGCCTCTTCTAACCCTCAGAATGTTTTCTTGATTCAAAAGTATTTCACAATTTTGTTTTAGTAATTCTGTGTCAATTGTTTCTAGAAATTCAAATCGGTATTGTGATGCCTGGGTTTGCACCTGTAAGGAAGGTTGATTGATGTCTACTTGAGTGATCTCAACAATCTCAATACCAGGAGGCGTTTTTCCTCTTAATTTATTTTGAATCACTAAAATTTCTATTTCATCATCTGTTATAAAATCCAAAATTTCATTTTCACTTAAAAATCCTAATGGAAGTGGGCATGCGAGTTGAATTTTCGGTTGGGGATGAAAGCCCTGACTGTAAGCGATCGGCAGTTTTGCCCGCCGAAAAGATCTTTCCCAGGATTTCTGAACATCTAAATTGCTTGTGTATCGCATTAATTCATTTTTTGAGTAAGAAATTCTATATCGAGATTTCATTATCCCTCGACTTGATTTTAATTTCCGGGCATAACCAGGATTTCCCAGGATTAACTTGCCTGACATCTTTAAAATTCTGGATGATACCACAGGCATAACATTGCTCACGACAATCGTTGCGAAGGATTTGCGAAAGGCTATTTTGATATTCTTCCATAATGTAAGATTTATTGACCCCAATGCTGATATGTTCCCATGGGAAGACTTCATCTAAAAATCTTGTTCGATGAGTATAAAATGCTGGATCTAATTCCGCCAGTTCGAAGGCGTCCATCCAAAATTGATGGTTATGCATATCTTGCCAGGCATCGAATTTTGCCCCATTTCTCCAGGCATTTTCAATAACATTTGATAACCTCCGGTCTCCACGTGAAAGCCATGATTCAAGCATTGTCTCACGTGTATCTGTCCAATTAAATTTTAATCCTGGTCCTCGCAAAGAATTTCTAAGGAGATCCTGTTTCATTTTAATTGTCTCCGGGTCATCACAAGCAACCCATTGAAAAGGGGTATGTGGTTTAGGAACAAATGTAGATACGCCTGCATGTACATTTGCTCGTTTACCGATAATTTTTTGCCCCTCAGATAAAACTTTTTTACATAAATTTGCTATGGCTTCCACATCCTCAAGTGTTTCAGAAGGATGACCAATCATGAAATAAAGCTTTATCGTATGCCAGCCTCTTTTGAATATTTCTCTTGCCGTACTTAGAAGCTGTTCGTCTGATATTGGTTTGTTGATAATATTTCTCATTCGGTCAGTGGCGGCTTCCGGAGCGAGGGTTAATCCACCTTGACGTGTACCTTTTAGTTTTTCCATCAGTTCAACCGAAAAGGATTCTATTCTTAATGAAGGAAGAGAAACAACCAAATTTTGACCAACAAATCTTTCACCAATCTTATCAACCAGTTCCACAATTTTCGTGTAGTCACTGGATGAAAGTGATAAAAGTGCAATTTCTTCAAATCCGGTGTTATCTATTGCTTCCTGGATACCATCAACTATTTCATCTACACTTCTTTCACGCACAGGGCGATTTACCATACCAGCATGACAAAACCGACACCCGCGTGTACATCCTCGCATAATTTCAACTGAAATACGATTATGTACCACAGCAATTGATGGGACAATGAATTTCTTGGGAACATATGGGAGTTTTCCAATTATTCTTTTTGTTATGATTGAAGGCACATTTTTTTCTGTTGTCTCAATAGAGAACATTGTGCCATCGAGTTGGTATTTTGGTTGATAGAAATAAGGAATATATATTCCTGGAATTTGTGTAAGATTGAAAAGTAATTTATCTTTGGGCAGATTGTTTCGTTTCCAGGTTTGATAAACATTAATCAGATCAAAAATAATTTCTTCACCCTCACCAAGTAAAAAAGCATCAATAAATGCTGACATTGGCTCAGGATTATAGGTTGCATGACCACCAGCGATAATAAATGGATGATTTTTATTTCGATCGAGAGAATGGAGTGGTATTTTCGACAGATCCAGAATATTTAATGTATTTGTATACAATGTTTCATAAGGGAGAGTAAATCCAAGAATATCGAAATTCTGAAGAGGAGTTTTCGTTTCCAATGAAAACAATGGAATGTTGTTTTCCCGAATAATTTTTTCCATATCCAACCATGGCGCATAAGCACGTTCAGCTAACGTGTCTTCAAGGTTGTTGATTTTTTCGTAAAGGATTTGAATACCCAGATTTGATAGGCCTATATCATAAATATCCGGGAAAATCAGACCGATTTTTGTTTCGGTTGAAGACCAATTTTTTTGGATTGAATTGTATTCACCGCCTGTATATCGACCAGGTTTTTCAACGAGAGGTAATAACTTTTCGAGTTGATTTAAAAATGCATTTCGATTTTCCAAAAGTACTCCTGACATACCGCTAATGTTTCACTTAAAATAGAAATATAAAGTAGAAATAAAACCCAATTTTACTTTAAAAACTGTGTTAAATAAGAAATTGTTGTTTTGGTGATAATCCTGGGATAAACCGCGTGATGACAGTAAAGATCAATATGTACCTTTCAGAGCACCTCCATCAACTGAAATCATGAGTCCTGTCATATAAGAAGCAGCGGGAGACGCAAGAAAAACAGCTACCTTGGCGAATTCTTCCGGTTTTCCCAACCTTAAAAGCGCAATCTCTTTTTCCTGCTTTTGTTTTTCAACTTTCAGAGAAGTCCCATTTTTTTGTGCACGATCATTAAATAAGTTTTCCACACGTTCAGTTTCTGTCCATCCTGGCAAAATGGAATTAAAACGAATATTTTCATTTCCATATTCCAGAGCAAGTGTTTTTGTCATGCCAATTGTTGCCATGCGGATTGAATTAGAAAGAATTAAATTTGGGATTGGTTGTTTGGTTGAATATGATGTTAATGTTAGGACAGAAGGACTATCAGATTTCCTCAACAGGGATAAACAAGCTTTAATTAAGCGCATATGACTTAAAAAAGATAATTCGATTGCATGGTCCCATAATTCTTCAGATAGCGATTCAAAACTGCCAGGGGTCGGACCACCGGAATTTGTGAATAAAATATCCAACTTTCCAAATTTTTTTTCAATAAATCTCGAAATCTTTTCTGCAAATAATCTATCAATCATGTCACCGGGAAAAATGATGGGTTTTCGGTTTGTTTTTTCAAAAAGACTTTGTTGTGCTAGGAGCAAATTTTCTTCTGATCTGCTGTTAATAATGGTATGTGCACCTTCCAATAAGAATTGTTGTGCCGTAGCGTAACCTAATCCACGACTTGCACCAGTGATGAGTACGATTTTGTCAGTTAATCCCAAGTCCATATTTACTCCTATAATATGTCAAATTCTTCACGTTCCATAAAAATAAATGGAAATTCTTCACTTATGAAATGTTTTAACTCTTCAAACATTTTTTGCCCAACTTTTATATCAGAATTTACCCACACAATTTCAAATAATGAAGATTGCCATTTGTCTTGGAAATCCATTTCAGCACAAGAAATATGAAATTTATTTTGAATTTTGCTTCTAAAACTCAAAAGTACTCCACGCTTTTCTTTTAATGAATGACATTCCGGTAGATACATTTTTAACCGATAAGAAAATATTGGCATACTATAAATATATTTGTTCTCAAAACAGTGGTCAATAGAAAACATTTATCAATTGAATGCACTTCCTTGCGAAATAATAATTCATTGGTACAATCCCTAGTTGTAAAAAAAATTTACAGGATAAAAAATGGATACAGAGTCCCTTTATCAAAAGCAATTAGAATTTTTGTATAGTTTCATTGATCATAGTATGACAAGAAATTTACGAAACTCACCGGAAAATTTCAATCTTGATCGTATGCGATCAATGATGTCAATCCTTGGTGATCCTCAAAATAAATATAAAGTTGTTCACGTTGCAGGAACAAAAGGGAAAGGGTCTACTGCCGCCATGATCGCAAGTGTTTTGCAACAGTCGAATTATAAGGTTGGGTTTTATACATCACCACATTTACATGACTATTGTGAGCGAATTAAGATTAACGACACCAATTTACCGCACCATGATTTTAATAATTTAATAGACGAAATACGACCATTTATTGAAAAAGTGGATGGAATCACAACTTTTGAGTTGACAACAGCGATCGCTTTTTTGCACTTTTCCCATCAGAATGTCGATTTTGCTGTAATTGAAGTTGGATTAGGTGGGCGTTTGGATGCAACCAATATAGTTGACCCAATTGTCTCCACAATTACTTCGCTATCTTTGGACCATATCAATGTTTTAGGTGATACATTAGCTCAGATTGCATTTGAAAAAGGCGGAATAATCAAACCTGGTCGCCCTGTTGTCATCGCACCACAAAAAGAAGAGGCGAGAAGAGTTCTCTATCGTATTGCCGAAGAACGAAATTCCGAAGTTATCGAAGTTGGGAAAGACTTTTTATATGCAGCAAATGCCCATAATTTAGATGGCCAATCCTTTATTGTTTGGCCAAAAGAAGAGCAATCATTTGTAAATCACTTCATTGAAAGTGGTGGAAGGGATGAATGGGCGCCAAAAAGATTTCATATACCTTTGCTTGGATTTCATCAGGTTCAAAATGCTGCCACGGCTTATGCTACAATTTATATCTTAAAAAAATCTGGTGTAAAAATTAGCGATGAAGATATCATATCCGGATTTGAAAAAGTAGTTTGGCCGGGGAGATTTGAAATCATTAACAAAAAACCATTGATCGTAATAGATTCTGCTCATAATAGAGAATCTGCATTAAGATTACGTCTTGCAATTGATGATTATTTCCCGGGAATTCCAGTCACGCTCATTTTTGGAGCATCAGAAGATAAAGATATTGAAGGGATGTTGATCGAATTGTTACCTCGAGTCAAAATGGTCGTTTCTACAAAATCTTTTCATCCCAGGGCATTGGATCCGGAATTGATTGTCGAACAAGCTTTATCGCAGGGAAAACGAGGTTACGTGACCAATTCTGTTGAAGAAGCAGTTGAAAAAGCATTGGAATTGGCTGGTAGTGAATCTTTAATTTTAGTAACAGGAAGCATATTTGTCGCGGCCGCAGTAAGAGAAGTTTGGTTAAATAATGACTTCCCTTTTCAACCGGAATAATTTAATTTAAGGAAAAAAATGAAAAATGATCATTGGTTTTCTTCACAACAAAACGAATCTTTTTTAGGGATGCAGCAGCGAACAGATGAACTTTACCAAATCCCAAATATGGAAGAAGATGGGAATTTAGAATTCGAAAGTCTTGCAATTGTTCTTCGGGATTTGGTGATTTTTCCAAAAATGATCACACCAATTATCGTAAACAAAGGCATCAATCAAATTTCAATCGAAGAATCACATTTTAGATTCGAAACAGTTATTGCTTTATATGTTGATGAAACCAATTTAAAAGATGATTCAGCAGAATTTCTCACGATAGGTACCGAAGTGGCCGTTGGACGTATGTTGTCTATGCCAGATGGAAATCATTCTGCATTACTTCAAGGGCGAAGAAGGGTTGAAATTTTAGAAATTACGCAACAGGATCCATTTTTTAAAGTACGGGTACGCGTAATAAAAGAAAATGAAAAAGTAAATCGTCAGACAAAAGCATTAATAAGAACCAGCCAGGATTTATTTGAAAAATGCGTTCAACTGGATAGGAGCCTGCCTGAGGATGCACATTTGTTTGCTGTGAATATTCAGGAACCCGGCTGGTTATCCGATATGATTGCCTCGGCAATATCATTACCGATTATCGACAGGCAAAAATTGTTTATTTGTACCGAACCAAAAGAACGATTGGAAATGATCAATCGATTATTAGCACAGGAATTGGATGTCCTTCAGCTTGAGGACGAAATACAAACCAAAGTTCAAAGCGAAGTTGATAAGAGCCAACGTGAGTACTATTTACGTGAACAAATGAAAGCGATCCAAAATGAACTAGGAGAAACCGATTTACTGGTTTCTGAGATTGTAGAATTGAGAAACAAAGTTGAAACGCTTGGATTAAGTGAAGAAGCAAAAAAAATTGCCCTTAAAGAAGTCGATCGTTTATCTCAGATGCCTAGTATGTCGCCGGAAACGGCTATGGTTAGATCGTACATCGATTGGTTACTGGAACTCCCATGGAAGAATTCCACGGAAGACAATCTGGATGTGAAACATGCAAATTCGGTTTTGGAAAAAAATCATTATGGACTTGGAAAAGTTAAAGATCGAATTTTGGAATATATAGCAATTCAAAAATTAAAACCAGAAGATTCACGGCAACCAATATTGTGTTTTGTCGGTGCTCCCGGTACCGGTAAAACATCTTTGGGAAAATCAATTGCTGAGGCACTTGGGAAAAAATTTGTCCGTGTTTCTTTAGGCGGAATTAGGGACGAAGCGGAAATCAGAGGTCATAGAAGAACCTATATTGGTGCATTGCCTGGAAGAATTTTACAGACGATGAAAAAAGCAGGAACGACCAATCCTTTATTTATGTTGGACGAAATAGATAAATTAGGTGCTGATTTTAGAGGCGATCCCTCGGCTGCTCTCCTTGAAGTTCTGGATCCGGAACAGAATTGTGAATTTTCTGATCATTATTTGGAAGTCGAATTTGACTTGTCAAAAGTGATGTTCATTACAACCGCCAACACACTTATGACTATTCCACCAGCGTTACTAGATCGCATGGAAGTAATTGAGTTTTCCAGCTATTTAGAAGAAGAAAAAATCGCGATCGCAAAGCAATTCTTAATACCAAGGCAATTGCATGAAACAGGAATTGAAGATTTGAACATAGTTTTTACAGATGTATCTATCAAGTTATTAATCCACAATTACACTTACGAAGCAGGTGTGAGAAATCTCGAAAGAGAGATTGGAAGAATTTGTCGAAAAATAGCTCGCTTAAAAACTGAGAGTAAAACTTTTCCACACAAAATAGATGAAAAAGTTGTGGAACGGTTTCTCGGTCCACAGGAATATTTTGAATTGGAAGCAGAATCTGAAGACGAAGTTGGTGTAACCACTGCCATGGCCTGGACTGAAAATGGTGGCGATATTATGCCGGTAGAAGTTCTGGTAATGGATGGGAAAGGCAATTTACAAATCACCGGGCAAATTGGTGAAATCATGCAAGAATCTGCACAAGCAGCAATGTCCTTCATGAAATCACGCGCAAAAGCACTAAACGTTGATTCAGATTTATTTGAAAATGTGGATGTTCATGTGCATATCCCGGAAGGTGGTATACCAAAGGATGGACCAAGCGCTGGCATAACGATCGCATGTTCAATTATTTCAGCATTTACTGATCGTAAAGTACGTCGCGAAATAGCTATGACCGGAGAAATCACCTTACGTGGAAGAATATTGCCAGTGGGTGGAATTCGTGAAAAAATACTGGCGGCTCATCGCGCAGGCATTACAACCATTATCATTCCGAAAAAGAACGAAAAAGATTTAGAGGAATTGAATAAAAAGGTGCGAACGAGTTTAAATATAATTGCCATCAATCATATCGATGAAATTCTGGATATAGCGTTGTTGCCTAAACAAGAAAAAACTGAAGAAATAAAAATTGTTCCAGAAAAATAAAAAGGAATAAAAAAAAGAAAAAACGGTAAAAAACCGTTTTTTCTAATCTTTTTTGTTGTAAACCTCTTTTGCACTTTCAGGCATTAATGTCTCTATACCATTTCTTACCTGATTGAGCAGCCTGTCAAGTTCATTTTCCAAATCTTGCAGAGAATTAATGACGTATTGATCTGCTTCTTTTCTTGTTATTTCAATTTCCTTACGGGCTTGTTCAATTATTTGTCCAGCTCTTGCCTGTGCACTTTGAATGATTGCGTCTTTTTCTACTAATTGATCCGCTTTTTCTCTGGCCAATTGTAATGTGCGATTCGCTTCTTCCTGAGCCTGGGCAAGTAAACGATCTCTTTGGGAGATCAGTTGTTGCGCTCTTTTAATTTCATCTGGAATGGACACCCGCATTTGGTCGATGATTGAAAGCATTTTTTCTTCATCGACAACAACTTTTCGCATCATAGGTAATGGGCGGCTTTCATTGAATAATTCTTCCAGTCGGTCCACTAAATGTAATATGTCCATGGCAATCTCCTAAATGAGAATAAAATGCAATTAATAATAATCTTAATCCCGTAAATATGTTAGCGGAACAATACTTTGATTTTCACCTAGTTCAAAAAAACGTTTATTTAGCGCCTCAAGAACAATCGGAGGAACCATCATTGTTATATTTCCTCCCAATGATGCAACTTCTCTTACGGTAGTGGATGATAAAAATGTATGGCGATCACTGGTAATTAATGCGACGAGTTCGATTTCTGGAGCAAGATGGTGGTTGGCTAAGGCCATTCGAAATTCATGTTCAAAATCCGAAAATACACGTAATCCACGAACTATGACCTGAGCATTTATCTTTTGAGCGTAAGCGACAGTTAATCCGCTGTATCCAACCACAGTTATATTCGGGATATGTTTTAATGTTTCTTTTGTCAGAAATAATCTTTCTTCCGGAGATAGAAGTAAATTTTTTAGGGGCTTGTCATATACTGCAACGATTATTTCTGTGAAAAGTTTTGAAGCTCTTTCAGCAATATCAATATGACCAAAATGAATTGGATCAAAAGTTCCAGGAAATAATGCTTTTACCATTTAGTTAATGTCTCCAATCGATTTATTCCAATAATAGCTCATCAATTTTTTCATTTCTTGATTTTCACCTTTTTCCAGATTGGGATCATCTTCAAAAATCTTTTGAGCAAAAAATCTTGCATTTTCAATTAATTCTACATTCATTATATTCATAAGTTGTAAATCTTTGAAGCCTGATTGCCTTAGTCCAAGAAAATCACCTGGTCCTCTTTGTTTTAAGTCAATTTCTGCTAATTTAAAACCATCATTGCTATTTACTAAAGCCTTTAGTCTTTCGTTTTCCAGAGAATCTTCATTATCAGGGATTAAGAAGCAATATGCCTGGTC
>CAZPIM010000004.1:0-41226 GCA_964586385.1 uncultured Anaerolineaceae bacterium | reverse complement strand
CCTTTTTCTGTCAACTTTTTTCTTTGCTCCACCCCAAATCGATGTTGCTCGTCAATTATGACGAATTTTAAATTTTGAAAATAAATTGGTTCTTCTATCAAAGCATGCGTACCAAAAACCAGTCGTATTTTTCCGGCAAACAATTCGGATTTGATAAATTCTTTTTCCTTAATTGGAGTATCACCAATTAGCAGACATATTTGATCAGGGTGGAGCAGATTGTTTTTTACAAAAAAATCGAAAGCTTTCTGAAAATGTTGGCTTGCCAGAATACTTGTCGGTGCCATGAATGCACATTGTGTTCCAGTTTGGATTAATACCATGGCTATTGCAATAAATGCAACCATAGTTTTGCCTGAACCAACCTCTCCCTGAATTAATCGATTCATTGGTATTCCGGATTCAAAATCTCGCCGAATATCCTGAATGCTGTTTTTTTGTGCTTTTGTAAGTTGAAATGGGAGGTTGGAATAGAGTGATGAAAGCAAATCGTCATTGATTAAAATTCTGGACGTTACTCTTTTACTCCATTCTTTCTTTTGACTGAGCACTCCCATTTGTAAGAAAAATATTTGATCAAACGATATCCGGTATTTTGCTTTTTCCAGCGTTTCAAAATCGTTTGGCTGATGACATTCAATGATCGCTTTGTTCAGACTCATCAAGTTCGAATCATTCTTAATAAACGCCGGAAGATAATCTGCTATTTGGGATTCCCAAATATTCAATGTCTCATTAATAATTTTTTTTATAGATTTTTGATTGAAACCAGGAGGTATTTTATAAACAGGCACGATCCCATTAATTATGGTCGATTCCTCATCAATTATTTCCCACATCGGGGAATTAATTACTAATCTGCCCAAATAGGTATCAACTTTTCCCCTGATTACAACTAATTTTTCCTTGATTAATTGTTTTTCCAAATATGGTTGATTAAAAAAATTAACACGAAGCGATCCGGATTCATCTTCGATTATTACTTCAGTTATAGAAATTTTTCTATTCTTTGAAGTATGAGAAGAAATACTCTTTACGGTAGCGATAATGGTTACTTGGTCACCGTACTTTATTTTGTCAATCGTGATTATGGTTCGATAATCCTCATATTTCCGCGGAAAGAAATAAATTAGATCTTCGATCGAATGTATTCCGATATCATTGAGCGCTTTTTCTCTTGATTTTCCAATGAAATTTATAGATCGCAAGGATGATTTGATTTGTAAATCCAAGTGATGTTTTTTAATTTGTCTGGTATTTGAGGTGACATTGCGATTTGTTATTGGTGGAGAATATTTATCCGGGGTTTCTAATATTCTATGATCTGACATCAATTTATTTGATTTATTTTCATTCCTGCCGGAGCTATTATTTAATTGATTTTGAATTTCTCCAAGTAATTGTTTACGTTTAAATAAAGAACTATTCGAATATGTATTTAAAAAGTTAATTATTGACGAATAAAGATCGGGGTCAATTTCCTTAAAATTTTCTTTTTTTTGCCAAATAGGCAATAACTTTTGAAAACCACCAAGAATTGAGCGATTGTCATAATTTCTTAAAATTTCTAAATTTAGAAATTTTATAAAATCTTCAACTTTTGAATTCATATCAAGGGTGGTTATCCAGACAAAGTGTATGGTTTTTCAATAACAATTAAACCTAATGATTTTGGTCCAAACAATACCGCTAAGAAGGAGTTTAATCGATGCTCGCTGAATGGAGTTTCAGGGTAGTTTTCTTGAACAAATTGCCTTAAAAGACGATTATCAATTCCCTGAGTATTGGTACCTTTTAGTAAAGAAATATGGCTTATTTCATCGAATTCTTCAATAAATTCCTGATAGAAATCTTGCGCATGACGAAAATTTCTCACTTTGCAAAGTGCGTTAGGTCTTCCTTCTTCTAAAGAGAAAATCGGGTGTAAATTTAAATACTCGCCAATAATAGCCTGATGGGATTCAATTATTCCACTATTGTTCAAATATCTTAATGCTGGTGAACACATTAATGTATATATATGCGGGATTAATTGACGAATCTGTCGGTCAATTTCAATTAGCGAAAATCCTTTGACAACGAGTTCAGCTGCGGTCTGAACCAAAATACCCAAACCAGATGAAATCGTCATTGAATTGATTACTAGTATAACAGTACCACCTTGAATAATTTTGACCGCATCAATGGCGTTTTGATACACATTCGTCAGATCAGCAGAATTTAGAATCACCAATAATTCATCATAATTTCGTAAAAGTGAATTGAATTGTTCTGCAATTGAATTCATATCAGGAATAATGAGTTTTGGATCAGTATCCGACTTTAAGTTAATCGGAAAATCGCTTGATTTCAAATCATGACCTTCGCTATAAACGACGCCATCTAATAAAATATCAAAAGGAATTAAACGAACTAAATCTTTCCCTTGAAAGCTTGGGTTTGGAAATTGTGCTGTGGAATCTGTGACGATTGCAATATTAGGCATTTTTACTCGATTGAAATAATAAACTGGTAATGTGGTTGCCCACCTTCATGAACTTCCAATTCCATTTTGGGAAATAAATTTCTTACTCGGTCAGTAATTTTGTTGACTTCGTTCTTAGAAATATTTGATCCGTAAAAAAATGTCAATCGTTCTCTTTCCGAAAGATCAACTTTATTGAGCAGTGATATACAAGCCTCTTCAACACTTGGTGATGAACTTACCAATTGTGAATTCAGTAAAGCAATTGCCTCGCCTTCATTAACATCAACACCATTTATTTCAACCGAACGTGTGGCAACAGTAATTTCGCCTGTGTCAACTTCAAGAATTGCTTCTTTCATTTCTTCAAATACTTCACTTACTTCATTAAAGGGATCAAGGCGCAACATGGCTGATAGTCCTTGTGGAATTGTTTTACACGGCAGTACTTCAACTTGTTTTACTGTTGCATCTTTGGCTGCTGTTGCGGCAAGAATGATATTTTTGTTGTTAGGCAGAATAATAATTTTATCTGTTGGTAGATTTTCGAAGGCATGAAGAATTTCTTCAGTACTTGGGTTCATGGTTTGACCACCTTCAATAATTGCTGCGGCACCCAAGCTGGCAAAAATCTGTGATAAACCAAATCCAGGGGAAACAACTACTACTGCAATTTGACCAGGTTCAATCGGGGTAATATTAATTACTCCTTTTTTCTGGCCTTCTTTTTGTTCCATTTGATCAATTAAATTTTCGATATAAACTTTTGTAATCGTGCCAATTCCCATGGTGTAATCAATCGGCATATATCTTTTTTCACTCGGCACGTGAATATGCATTCTATAAATACCATCACCTTCACCCACCTGTATGGATGTGCCAATTTCTTCTAAATCAGAATAAAATTTTTCTAAATCAAGCGTATTGGTGGGGCGAAAATCTACAATTACTTCGTAATCCTGACCGGGTTCAATTTCGTCCATGTCATTTCCTTCCATCAATGCTAATGGTTGAACCATTTTTGCCGTTGATATTTCTAATGATTCCCCTTTGAAATATTTTAAGAACCCTTCAAAAATAAAAAATAACCCTTTACCACCAGAATCAACAACACCAGCCTGTTTTAATATGGGAAGTAATTCCGGGGTGTTTTGAACTGATTCATCTGCGGTGATGAGTAGTTTTTCAATCATGGCTACGATATTACTTTCTTTCTCAGCTTGATGACTGGAATTTGCGATGTCTTTTATTACTGTAAGAATTGTGCCTTCAACTGGTCGAACGACGCCTTTGTAAGCAGTATTCTTTGCTTCACTTAATGCTTTAGAAAATGTTCCGGAATCCATGATATCCAAACTATCTAAACCACGTGCAAACCCTCGCCAAATCTGTGACAAAATTACACCTGAATTGCCTCTGGCACCCATTAATGCACCTTGTGCAATGGAATGGGCGATTTTGCCAATATTGTTTTCACCAGAATTTTGAATTTCGTTATAAGCTGCTTGCATTGTCAAAAGCATATTTGTTCCTGTATCTCCATCAGGCACAGGAAATACATTTAATGAATTGACGAGTTGTTGATTTGTCTTAAGCCAGGTTAGTGATGCTTCAATCATATTTTTGAAGGTTTGCCCATCAATAGCTTTGGGATAATTAATTCCGGTATTGGTCATGTTACTCCTAATTAAGAACAGACTAGCGTCTGAAATGTTTAATCTGTATTACTTACTCTAAGGCTTCGAATATGTATATTTACTTTTTCGACCGGGATTCCGACTACTTTCTCAACCCGGTAACGGACATTATTGCTAACTTGTTCGGCAACCATCTTAATTCGGGTACCGTATTCAACAACGATATAAAGATCAATTTCAATCCCTTGCCCGTCGTATTTTACTTCAACTCCTAGCGTTGGGTCTTTAACCAAAACATGTGCTAAATTTTCAGCAAAATTCTTTGCTGCCAAACCAACGACGCCATACGATTCGATGGCAGATTGATACGCAATTGTAGCAATTGCTCTGTGCGATACATAAATATTTCCCATTGGATTTTTATTTTCCTTCATTTTTTTCTTTCCCCTTTCATGAAACACTGTTCTTGTAAAAAGTTACGAGGTATGGTAAAATCCGACCTTGCTGTGAAGTGCGACAGCCGGCAAAATATAAGCACTCATAGTTGAAAGGATCCATACCATGGCGAAATGCGATAAATGTGGAAAAACAACGACATTTGGTCATAATCGCAGTTTTTCTTTGCGAGCGACCAATCGAAAATTTAGACCTAATTTGCAAAAAGTCTCTGTTTTCGAAAGCGGTCGAAGGGTTAGTAAAGTTCTGTGTGCCCGTTGTATTCGTACAATAGTTAAAACGGTTCAATAAATCATACCTAACGATCAAACGAAAGTCACGGCGTAAGCCGTGGTTTTTGTTTAAATTAGATAGCCTGTCGTAATTCATTCACACCTGCAGAAATCCCATTCGGATGACCAAAAATCGCTGTGGCAGCAACAATTACATCAGCGCCGGCATCAGTTACCTGCTTTACTGTTTTACTGTTTACGCCACCATCGACTTGGATCAAGACTTCACGATTGCTTTTAGTAAGCAAATATTTTACATACCGGATTTTATCGATCATTTCTGGTATAAAATTTTGGCCTGAAAATCCAGGATTAACAGTCATAATTAAGACTAAATCAATAAAAGGCAATAAGGAATCGATAGTTTCTGGAGAAGTTCCAGGATTTAGAACGATGCCAGGAGATACACCTAATTCTCTAATCTCTTGTATGGTTCGAAGAATGTTTGGGTTATTTTCAACATGAATTGAAATTCGATTGGCTCCTGCATCGGCGAAAGATTTGACATGCTTCTCCGGATTATTAATCATTAAATGTACATCGAGAGGGAGACCGGTTTGCTTTTTCAAAAAAGGTAAAATGAAAGGTCCAAGAGTTATATTTGGGACGAAGCCACCATCCATGACATCAATATGCAACCAATCAACATTTGCTTTCGTAATTTCATTTAAATCTTGAGCTAGATTTAAGAAATTAGCATTAATGATCGATGATGAAATAATCAAAATAATCCTCTATCGGGAAGAATTTATAGAAAACCAAACAAATATCCAAAATGGTATTAATCCGCCAGCTAAAACAAAAGCAATGAAACCAAGCAAAGTTGTGACCCAGTCAAAAGAATTTTTTTGATGTACTTTATTATTATCAGAATCATGAACAAAATCGTATTCAATGTTTTCATTTTGAAGAATACTAGGTTGTGAAGTGATATATCCGTTGTTTCCAATGAATTGATCGTTGTAGTTTTGTAACACGCGACTAAATTGGTCTGCCGTTCGATACCTGCCGGATGGTTCTTTTGCCATTACTTTTAGAATGATTTGTTCTAATTGAACCGGAAGATCCGGATTAATCCTGGTTGGAGGAACAGGGATTGCTTCTTTGTGTAGTCGGGTCAATTCATTTGCATCGTTTGAGTAAAAGGGTAATTTCCCAGTAACCATTTCATAGTAAACTACGCCTAATGAATAAACATCAGAAGCGGGAGAAGGTGGCTCGCCAGCCGATTGTTCAGGGGAAAGATATTGCGGAGATCCCCAAACAACAGAATTTTTTTCATCTGGCTGAATTGTAGATAATGCTCTAGAGATGCCAAAATCGGTTACTTTCAGCCTGCCGTCTGGTGAGACAAGCATATTATGCGGTTTGACATCACAATGGACCAATCCGGCACGATGCGCATAGCCAACACCAGCTGATGCCTGGATCATTAAATCATTTGCATCTTTTATTGGAAGGATACTTTTCTCACGAATTAGCATCTTTAGATTTGTCCCAGGAACGTACTCCATAATGATATATAAGCGATCGCCATCCAATCCGAAATCATGTACAGTCACGATGTTTGGATGGGAGAGGTTAGCGGCTGCTTTGGCTTCCTGATGGAATCTTTTACGAAAATTCTCATCCCGGGAAAAATCAGGTCTTAATATTTTTACAGCTACAAATCGTTCTAAAGTGAGGTCTTTGGCACGATAAACGACCGCCATACCTCCTGTCCCAAGAGTTTGGAGGATTTGATATCGATTAGCTAAAATTGGAATGGCTGAGACAATATTATCTGTCATAGTTTTTTGAATTATATCATACAGGCATTTAGAGATTTCTAAAATAACATCTAAAGTAATAGATCAATCATTCGAATTATTCGATTTGATTGATAATTATTAGGTATAATTTCACAAGGTTAAAAGGTCTTATTGAGATATTCCTATATAATATGAAATTAATTGTGTCTTGGTAAAAAATGAAAAATAAATGGGTAGTAGTACTATTAACTGTATTTTTCTCAATAGCAATAATTTTTGGAATTTTTGCATTATTAATGTTAATTTCTGCTCCTTCACAATTGGATGAACCTGCGGCGATTGTAAAGGTTATTGAAGCTCCCACTTCTACACCTTTCTTATTACCCACATTTGAACCAACTTCTCTACCAGGAAGTCAACCTGGAAATGGTCAAAATAATGGAATATATATCGGTGGTTACGCCCAGATTACTGGCACATCTGGCGATGGATTAAGTATTCGGTCTGCACCAGGAAGATCAAATTCAATTCAATTTATTGGTTTAGATTCGGAATTATTTAAGGTTGTAGATGGACCGGTTGATAATGAGGGATTTATTTGGTGGAAAGTAGAGGCACCATATGATTCATCTCGTACTGGTTGGTGTGTGCAAGATTATTTAAGTGTTGTTATTTCACCTCAGGAATAAAAATGAAACCTTTAAAAATTAAAGCAAGCATAAAAGAAAAAAACCTGTATGTTTTCTGGTCGGATAATCATGAAAGTAATTATTCATTTTCGTTATTGCGATCAGGATGCCCTTGTGCATCCTGCCGTGGAGGCCATGAAAATATGAGCCCGGAACCGGATCCAAAAATATTTTATCAAAATTTACCTGATTCAAATTTGACATCATTAGTTAAAGTAGAACTTGTGGGAAGTTATGCACTAAAAGCCGTATGGCAAGATGGGCATGACTATGGTATTTTTACTTGGCATTACTTACGAGCAATGTGTCCTTGCCCGATTTGTCGAAATCAAAATTAAGAACAGAAATTATTGTTACATTTGAATTAAATAATTAAACCTGTGCTCAAATTGATTTTCAATTCATAGAAGTTTATAATCAACTATTATTATTTATTCCAACACAAAAAAACTAAGTATATAAGGAGGGGAAGCTGGATACGCAGCAGATTACATCAGGATTTGGTGGAACAGGTTCAACTTCTATTAAGCAATTACAACCAGGCATCACGCTAGTCAATCGGTATCAAGTTCAGGATGTCGTTGGTGTTGGTGGTATGGGTTCTGTATATCGTGCGAGAGATTTACATTTTCCCAATGTTATAAAATTGGTAGCTGTTAAGGAAATGATTAATAATGCGCCAGATCCATTGGTGCGTCAAACAATCGTGACGAATTTTGAACGAGAAGCAAATATTCTCGTGACATTAAATCACACTTCAATCCCGCAGATCTATGATTTTTTCTCCAGGGATGATCGCTCGTATCTTGTCTTGGAATTCATACAAGGTAAAGATTTGGAAACGATTCTATCGGAAGCAAATGCACCACTTCAAGAAGAAAGAGTAATCGCCTGGGCAATAGAATTATGTGATGTGCTTTCTTTCTTGCATGCTCATAAGCCAGAACCGATCATTTTCCGGGATATGAAACCTAGTAATGTCATGATTAATCAACAAGGTCGCTCAATTCTCGTTGATTTTGGTATTGCAAAGAATTTTAAAACTGGCCAAAAGGGAACCATGATTGGCACTGAAGGATACTCTCCACCAGAACAATATCGCGGTGAGGCAACTCCAGTTGCAGATCTATATGCATTAGGTGCGACATTACATCATTTATTAACGAACAAGGATCCACGGCTGGAAGCTCCTTTTTCTTTTTCTGAAAGACCAATTCGCTCCATTAATCCTCGCATTTCTTTTGAATTAGAAGCAGTTGTGAATACAACATTACAGTATGATCCAGCCGACCGGTTTCAATCAGCAAATGATATGAAAGACGCTTTGTTGTCCGTTGCAAAAAAAACCGGAGCATTGTCCAGGATTTCTGCTTCTCCATTGATTAAAGATCAAACAGTAAAACCGGTATGGACTTTTAAGTGTGAAGATGAAATTCGAGGCACAGTAGCATACGAAAACGGGAAAGTTTATTGCGGTTGTTATGACAATAATCTATATGCATTGGATGGCGCAACCGGTGAATTTCAATGGAAATTTGCAACAAACGGTGGTTTGGTTTGCAAGCCAATTATTAATGATGGATTGGTTTTTGTTGGCAGTGAAGATAAAAACCTGTATGCAGTTTCTGTAAGAACAGGAAAACAAGCCTGGACTTTTAATGCGGATGGTCCGATACGGAGTTCTCCAAGAATTGCTGAGCAACACATTTTTTTTGGTTCTGATGATGGTTACCTTTATGCTGTAAATTTATTATCAAACCGAATGACGTGGCGCGTAGATGGTGGATCGCCTATTCGATCATCCCCTTTTATAACAAAGGAATTGGCATATTCAGGCTCAGAATTTGGGGATTTCTTTTGTGTTGATTTCCGGGGGCAAATTAAATGGAGATTTAAAGCAAAAAGGGCAATCACATCTTCTCCCTTAGTAGAAGATGGCATTGTTTATTTTGCATCTTTGGATTCTACATTTTATGCTCTGGATGCGAAATCCGGTTGGATTGTATGGCGATTCCGGATGGGAAAAGGTTCAGTTTCCTCACCGGTAAAATCTGAAAACCAGATTTTATTTGGGAGTGCGGATAATTACATCTATTGTTTGGAAACAGTAAATTCGAAGGAAATTTGGAAATTTAAAACAGACCATCAAGTTAGTGGTTCTCCAACAATCTATAACAATGCGGTTTATTGTGGTACCGCAGATGGAACAATATATTGTCTGGAATTAAAAACTGGACAAATGCGCTGGAAATTTGAAACAGGTGGATTAATAACAAGTTCTCCATTAATTGTTAATAACCTTTTATATATCGGATCTTCTGACCATATACTCTACGCTTTGTACGCTTGATATTTGAGAGTTCGGAGAAATTAATGCTAAATTCCATAAAATCATTTTTTAATAAGAATCAGAAAAGACCAAAAGTAATAAATGTAGAAACCGCACCTTTACCAGAAGATCAATTGCGGGCATTGACTAGAGAATCGGTCCAATTGACTCCACCACATTTTCTCGTAGGTTGCGGGCAGTCAGTTGGCAGACAAAGAGAGCATAATGAAGATTCCCTTTTTTGGTTTAATACTACCTTTGCAAATGACTACAATGATTTATCCATGGGGCTTTTTATTGTGGCTGATGGCATGGGTGGACACCAATATGGAGAAGTTGCCAGCAGCGCTGCAACGAAAGCCTTAAGTGAACATATTTTGAAGAAATTATTTTTACCTGTTTTTGGATTATCTCAAGATGCGCCGTCTGATAGTTTGCACGAGATCATGGAAAATGGAATTAAATACGCACAAAATGCAGTATTAACCAAAGCTCCTGGAGGAGGAACGACACTTACATCTGCATTAATCCTGGGAGAACAAGTCACAATTGGTCATGTTGGTGATTCAAGACTCTATTATATATACCCGGATGGTCGCATGGATGTAATGACAAATGATCATTCTTTAGTAAAAAGACTTTTAGATCTTGGCCAAATAAATGAAGAGGAAGCGAAAAATCACCCAAATAAAAATGTGCTTTATCGAGCTTTGGGACAATCTGAACCCTTTAGACCAGATATTCAAACGACACCGATCCCTCGACCTGGATATATAATGATTTGTAGTGATGGCTTGTGGGGTTTAGTATCCGATGAAGAAATTTTCCGTATAATTACATCAAATGAGACACCATCGCTTGCTTGTGGACAATTAGTGGATGCTGCAAATGAAGCTGGTGGACCCGATAATATCAGTGTTGTACTCGTAAAATTTATTTAAGCCGGGATTGGAAATGGATTTTTATAATTTATTGGAATTACCATTTGACGCTAATCATGATGAGATTCGAAAATCATATTTTGAAGCTGTTAAAATTTATCATCCTGATAAAAATTCGAATAAGGAAAATCAAGAAAAATTCCTGAAAATTCAAGAAGCTTATGAAACTCTCATTGATCCGAATAAAAGAAAATCTTATGATTCGAAAATTCCGGATGAATCAAAAAATCAAAAACAAATCCAGGTAAATGCGTTCTATAGCCGTTCAAATATTCCTTTAATTGAAGATAGTCAAAAATTTTATTTGCTTTTGGATATCTTTCCAACCAATCAGAGTAATCCCGATTTGCTGCCTCCAGTAAATGTCTGTCTAGTTATTGATAAATCGACTTCAATGCAAGGACCATTATTAGACAAAATTAAACAAGAGGCTTTAAATTTACTAAAATTATTGCGTCCTCAGGATACGATTTCAGTCGTTGCTTTCAGTGATTTTGCTGAAACAATAATTCCCCCAACGGTCATATCAGGAATAAATGCCAATATATCAAAAATCCAGGCATTACATTCTTCCGGTGCCACAGAAATTTATCAGGGTTTAAATGCAGGTGTTGAATTATTACGAAATATTCCTGCAATTAACCAAATTAAACAGCTTATTTTATTAACTGATGGACATACCTATGGCGATGAAGCGAGATGTATTGAATTAATTCGTCAAGCATCAAGCGAAGGTATTTCTTTTCAGGCAATTGGTATTGGTGAGGGGTGGAATGATCAATTTCTGGATGATTTATCATCTGTTTCTTCCGGGGAAACCAGTTTTGTCAGTTCAGCAAAAGAAATGTATGATTCATTAGTAGATAAAATAAAATCATCCGGTATTTTATTTGCCAGATCAATAAAAATTGAAATGGATTTAAATCCAGCAGTTGAATTGAGTTATTCTTTTAGACTAAGCCCTGATTTATCTCCTTTAGAAAATTCCAAACAAATTCAATTGGGAAATTTATATATTGGAAAACATTTACGCGTGCTGTTAGAATTCCAAATTGATAAACTCGATGCTCAAATGAAAGAATTGCGAATAATGAATGGCTCCATCAAATTTGATATTCCTTCCAATCCGATAAAAACAACCAGGATGTACTTTGATTTACGAAAACCAGTTACGGTTTCATTTGAAAAGGACTTACCGCCGGCAATTATCGTCGAAGCCATGTCAAATCTCACACTATACCGGATTCAGGAAAAAGCCAGAAAAGAAGCAAAAGAAGGGAATATATCAAATGCCACCAGACATTTACATTATGTCGCAACGCATTTACTGGCTCAAGGGGATAGGAAACTGGCACACACAGTTTTAGAAGAAGCAGAAAATCTCCAGGTTCAAAAAAGTTTTTCGGAGTTAGGAGAAAAAAGAATGAAATATGGCACCAGATCATTAATGTTGTTGCCGGATACGGAGAGTAAATAGAATGATTATTTGTCCCAATTGTCATCATAAGGAATTTCCTGGTGCTCTTTTCTGTAGTGAATGTGGCGCAAGGTTAATTTCACTTGACTATTTAACGACTCAATCAATTCAAAAATCACAATCTGATAAATTATCATCAGATTCTTTTGAAATTCCCGCAACAGATAAAATAGAAAAAGACCCTAAACCACTAGATCATTTACATACTTCAGAACTTTCCTTATTTATTATAGAAAGCAAACAGACTTTGAATTTAGCCGGGAGAACCGAATTTACGCTTGGAAGAGTTGCAGAAGGGCAACCTATTTTGCCGGATGTCGATCTTTCTCCATTTGAGGCTTATTCATTAGGTGTCTCAAGATTACATGCTGCCTTAAAAATTAATCACAATCGTGTTTCCATTATGGACTTGGGATCGTCTAATGGAACAAGGGTAAATGGGCAAAAAATTGTCCCGCATGTCGATTATCCAATCAATCAGGGAGACATTCTCGCATTGGGAAAATTAAAATTACAAATAATCCTTAGATAAGGAGATTTATTTATGCTAACGGTTATTGTTCATATCAATAATGAAGATCCAATACTTGGAGAACTTGAAGAAACTTTTCATTCAACAGATCAATTGATTATTTTGAAGAATCCAAGACGTAAAGATGGTAAAGATGTGCATTATTTGGAACCGTCCGTATCAACTATAATTATTCCAATGCATCGGGTTAATTTCGTAGAAATTTTACCAACTGGAGTAGAAGAAGAAATTATCTCATTTGTTCGAGAGTAGGCTTATGGAAGATCAATTTAAAAATAAAATTATTCTTGTCGTCGATGATGAAGAACGGATGGCAAGGTTTATTCGACTAAATCTTGAGCATGATGGCTTTCAGGTGGTGGAAGCTTATAGGGGAATGCAAGCATTACAAGTATTTCGAGATTCATTACCCGATCTGGTTTTATTAGACATCATGCTTCCTGATATTGAAGGATTTGAAGTTCTAGGAATGTTAAGAGAGATAAGTTCGGTCCCGGTAATTATGCTTACAGCAAAAGGTGAAGAAGACGATCGAGTAAAGGGATTGGAACTTGGAGCAGATGACTATATAACAAAACCTTTTAGTCCACGTGAACTCGTAAGTAGAGTTCGCGCAGTTCTGCGGAGAGTTGAACCTGCAAATTCTGCTTCACCTGATGTGATTCAAGTTGATGATAAATTAAAATTGGATTTTTCTAAAAGAGAAATCTGGTTTAAAAATGAAATTGTAAAACTTAGACCAACTGAGTATCGCTTGTTGTATCACTTAGCAAAAAATGCGGGTTGGGTTTTAACATATGATCAATTGCTTTCTCGGGTTTGGGGATATGAATATAGAGATGAACCACATTATGTACGTCTTTACATCAATTACCTGAGACAAAAGTTAGAAGAAGATCCTTCAAATCCGCAATATATTTTAACCGAACGGGGAGTCGGTTATCGTTTTGTTGATTACAAAAGACTGACATAATTTTTATAGAATATTTATAAATAATTAACACATAAAAATATATATTATGATATACTCTAGGGGAGTATAGAATTGATAAGGAGAAAAAATGATTTCTGAGCCTGTACATGTAACAGACGCTGCTTTCGAAAAAACAGTTTTACAATCAAATTTACCTGTAATCGTAGATTTTTGGGCACCATGGTGCGGTCCCTGCCGTATGGTTGCACCGGTTCTTGATAAATTATCTAAAGAATATAGTGGCCAAATGATCGTTGCAAAAGTTAATACTGACGAAAATCCAGATTGGGCTACTAAATTTGGCGTGCAAGGGATCCCCACAATGTTATTTGTTAATAAAGGAAAAATTGCTCACCGTCAGGTTGGTGCATTACCGGAAGGTATGTTGCGGGACGTCGTCGAACAATTTCTTGATGTTATAAAAGAAGCTGAATAAAAAAAACACCTTTTTAAACTGCACCCCAAAAGTTGGACGCAACCAACAGAAAGGGGTGCTTTTTATTTCCCAACGCGTAAAAAGTATAGCAACCAGCACGACTTTAAGAGGCGGGGCAGGAAATGGTCAGCTTCACCCTCTCCTAAAATTCAACTTTCCTACAGATTACTAAATTGATGAATAACGCTTTGAAAAAAGTCCTGTGTAACGCCTTGTAAATCAATGATTGTCATCAGGAATAACAGGGATACATGTCCTGATGGTGCTCAATGAACATGGACCCCTTCAAAGTACGACAGATAAATTCAATATAAAGACAACTGGCTGACAGAATACTTTTTTGGTATTCATAAATCCTTGTAGGTATTCAATCAGTAATTCCCCTCCGTTTATTATTTTTTTCATGCACGTGTAGTCTGAATTCATAACCTCCATTAGAACTTGCAATTTCAAGTTGAACTAAAAGAACTGAGTCTTTTCAATGTCAGAACTCAGTTCTTAGTTTCTTACTATCTTTTGACTAAAAAATGTTATGCATGAAGTTATGCTTTTTTCTTATTCAATTTCCCGGGTTATCCTGGCACCAAGCCCGCGTAGTTTTACTTCCACATTTTCATACCCACGATCAATTTGGCGAACATTTCGAATGACAGATGTACCACGAGCTGATAATGCGGCTAACAATAATGCCATACCAGCTCGAATATCGGGGCTTTCTAATTTTTCTCCAAATAGCTGTGAAGGACCTTGAACAATACAACGGTGTGGATCACATAAAACAATTTGAGCACCCATACCAACAAGTTTATCTGTAAAATACATGCGGCTTGGATACATCCAATCATGGAAAAGCATGGATCCTTTCGATTGCGTTGCGACAACAATTGCAATACTCATTAAGTCTGTTGGAAAGGATGGCCATGGCATTACACTGATTTCCGGAATGGCATTTCCCAGGTCTGGTTCAATGATGAGGGGTTGTTGGGCTGGGACGATTAAATCATTGCCACTAGTTTCCCATTCTACGCCGATTCTTTTGAAAACAAGTCGGATCATATCCAGATATTCATTTCCAGCATTGTGAATTGTGATTTCTCCATGCGTAACTATTGCTGCACCGACAAAACTAATGACTTCCAAATAATCCGGTCCAACAGTAAATTCACATCCATGAAGTTTCTTAACACCTTCGATTTGCAGTGTGTTCGAGCCAATATTCCTAATTCTTGCACCCATTTTATTCAGAAAATGACACAATTCCTGAATGTGAGGTTCAGATGCAGCGTTTCTAATGACTGAAGTGCCATCTGCTGTAACACAAGCCATTATTGCATTTTCAGTAGCAGTAACACTGGCTTCATCCAGCAGAATGGAAGCTCCGACCAATTTGTCTACTTTAAAATGAAAAGTGCGGTCATACGATACAGTTACACCTAATTTTTTCAATGCTAAAATATGTGTATCTACTCTTCGCCGGCCAATTACGTCTCCACCGGGCGGAGGAAGGATTAATTCACCTGACCTTGCTACCATTGGACCTGCAAGTAGGATGGATGCTCTAATTTTTCGGCATAGATCCGGGTCCAGATCCGCAAATCGAACATCTTTTGCATGGATCGTCCAAGTATTATTATCAGAAATGGTGATTTGGACTCCCAGGCTCTCAATTAGGTTTTTCATTGCCAGAACATCCAGGATATTTGGCATATTATGAAAAACAACTGGCTCGTCTGTTAACAAACAAGCTGCTAAAAGGGGTAATGCTGCATTCTTATTTCCTGAAGGGGTGACTTCGCCCATAAGAGGAACGCCACCTTCGATAATGAACTTTTCCACCAAAACCTCCAAATAGACTTTTCTTTATTATATCTTGGAAATATTTTGGTTATGGTGAAGTCTTTATTAATTTTTATTTTTATATTCAGAGATAAATTCTTCTATCGTAGTCATTGGTTGTGTGCAAGTATATTCATAACAATAATACGCTGTATTTTTTTGATCAATTGAAGTTTTTCCTTTCAATAAATCCAATTGATCAATCAATGGATCGTTTACATTGATTGACAGAAATATCGTATCGGGAGCTAACTGTTTGATGATTTGCTGTTCGAATTCTGGCTTCTTTGTTAAATTTTCTGTTTTGATTAAAACGACACTTTCTGGAGGTCTTTGTGAATTAGCTAGTATTTTTAACCAAACCGGAAAATAAAGCGGGTTTTTGAGTATGAATTTTTTTAAAATCTCAATTGAATGTATTACAACTTCAGAGAATTTTTCATGATTTCGAAAAATGTTTAATCTTTGTATTGCAAGGATCGCCATTGACCATCCTGATGGAGTCACCGAATCTTCTATCGTTTGTGGTCTGATAATTAAATTTGAATCATCCTTGCCGGTATCAAAAAATTGACTTCCATCCCAAAAAAGATCAACCATTTCATCACATAATTTATAAGCTGCTTCAAGCCACCTTTTTTTAGGATCTATCAGAAAAATATCAATTAGGGCATTGATTAAATATGAATAATCACTTAATAGACCTTTTTTACCAGGAATTCCTGACCGAAAAGAGTGATATAAGCGACTTTCCAAATATAAATTTGATAAAATAAAATTCATCACTCGAATAGAAATTTCCTTATCATTTTCATTTTGAAAATATAAAGCACTTTTAGCAAATGTAGTTATGGCTAGTGCATTCCAATCCACTAATAACTTATCATCTGTTTTTGGACGAATTCTTGCTTCCTGAATCTTCCTGAATTTATCCACCTTATAAGTTTCGTGTTGATTGGTTTTTAATCTAAGAATGTATTGATTTTCGAACTTGACACTCTCATCAAACAAATAATATTTTTTGAGTTCATACATATCTTCCTGGCTGAAGTTATTTTTTAAATCTTCTTCCGACCAGACGTAATATTCTCCTTCAGTTTCTTCCACATCCGCGTCCAGGCTTGACCAAAATCCTTCATTCGGGGAAAGAAGTTCATTTTTGATAAAATTGATTGTGCTCTGTGAAATTATCTTGAAATTATTATTATTCGATAGTTGAAAAGAATATAAATAAGTCAATGCTAGTAGTGCATTGTCGTACAGCATTTTTTCAAAATGTGGAATTAACCATATTTCATCGGTACTATACCTGTGAAAACCCCCTCGCACTAAATCGTACATTCCACCTTTGGCCATTTGGTTTAATGTGAAATTGACTCTGGCTTGAATATGCTCTTTATTGTAAAGTTGGTTTTCTAGAAGAAATAATAACAATAAAGCATTTGGAAATTTTGGTTGATATCCCCATCCTCCATGGGTTTCATCAAAATTCTTAAATATATTTTCCAGAACACTACTCATAATAAACTTATCTTGAGTGGCAACAGACAAATGCGACACGTCCATATTTCTTAAATTCTGTGTCATTTTCCGACTTTGTTCAATGATTTCAAGGGAGTGGTTTTCAAAACTTCTGGCGATATGATTAAGAATATCTACAAATCCTGGCAATCCATGTCTCGGACGTAATGGAAAATATGTGCCCATATAGAATGGATAACCTTCTGGGGTTAAAAAAGCGCTCAATGGCCAACCACCTTGACCAGTCATGGATACAAGAGCATCCATATAGATTTTGTCAATATCTGGTCTCTCCTCCCTATCAACTTTGATTGAGACGAAGTGTTTATTGATAATCGATGCAACTTCTAAATTCGTAAATGTTTCATGTGCCATTACATGACACCAATGGCAGGAAGAATAACCAATACTTAAAAAGATCGGTTTATTTTCAGTTTTCGCTTTAAGTAATGCAAAATCATTCCAAGGATGCCAATCAATAGGGTTTGACGCGTGGTCAAGTAAATATGGTGAGATTTCTTTTTCTAATCTGTTCATAAGTTTATTGTATAAAAATATAGTTTTTTAAAGGAGAATCGTAAAATGTTTTTCGTATTAAAACATTCAATTATTTGGAATCATGTATACTAAAAGCTATTAAATAATAATACGAGGGCAGAATGGTCAATGTAGAAGTGGTGGATCTAAAATCCAAAAAAGAAATAAATGATTTTGTAATGTTTCCTTTCACATTATATAAAGGTGTTTCACAATGGGTGCCACCTTTTATAAACGACATGAAAATTATGTTAGACCAAAAAAAGCATCCATTTTATGAACATTCTGTAGCCGAGTATTATATTGCCCGACAAAATGGCCAAATCGTAGGTCGGCTTGGTGTGATGGAAAATTTACCATTTAATAAAGTTCATGAAACAAAAAAAGCACAGTTTTACTTTTTTGATTCAATTGATGATCAAACTGTGGCAAATGCACTATTTGAACACGGATTTGAGTGGTGCAGAAAACGTGGTTTAGATACGATCGTTGGACCAAAGGGGTTGAGTGCATTTGATGGCTATGGAATACAGATTGAGGGTTTTGACCTTCGACAAATGATGACGATGATGAACTACAATTTTCCATACTATCAAACCCTTGTGGAAACACTGGGATTTGAAAAAGAAGTAGATTTTGTTTCTTGCTATATTGATTCTGCGAAATTCGTTTTACCTGAAAAAGCGCAATTAGTTGCGAAGCGGGTAAGAGAAAAAGGCAAGTATAAGGTAGTAAATTTTTCATCGAAAAAAGAATTAAGAAAATGGGCAAAAAGAATTGGCGAAGCATATAATAAAACGTTTATTAATAATTGGGAGTATTACCCATTCAGTGATCGTGAAGTCAAATATATTGAAGATAATTTAATGGTTGTCGCTGACCCGAAACTTATTAAGATCATTACATATAATGATGAAGTGATCGGATTTTTATTGGCATTTCCTGATATTTCTGAAGCATTACAACGAAACAAAGGAAGAATTACTCCCTGGGGGATTTTAGATATCATGCGGGAATTCAAACGCACTCGTTGGGTCTCCTTAAACGGTGCTGGCGTGTTACCTGAATATCATGGGAGTGGCGGTAATATTCTGTTATATGATGAAATGGCAAAGACATTTGGTGGTTTTGAACAATTTATTCACGCTGAACTGACACAAGTCGCTGAATCTGCAGTTCAAATGCGTAAAGACCTGATTAATATGGGCGGAAGAGCTTATAAAAATCACCGAGTTTTTCGAAAGTCAATTTAATTCACCTATCAATTTCATGGGTGATTGATTTTAAGATTTCTCCCAATACCTATTAAATATTTAAAACTATTAATAATTCCTGATGAAATATAGACCATCGAAAAAGGAATTAAAGGAACGTAGTATCTTTGGAAAGGAATTGGAAAGAAAATTAAGATTTCAATAATTAATAGTATCATCATGGAAAAAACAAGAAATTTTTGTAAATTATTATTTGAAAACTCACAAAAAACCCCGATACAGAAAAATATAAAAATTAATGACCCCATAAGAATATTTCTACCAAATCCAGAATGTAAAATATTTTTGTTATATTTTATTATTTCATTTTCTAACCCAGTCTCATAATTTGCGATATCCTGGATTGCTGGCTCGACAACAAATAATTGACCAAATATGCCAACGAATCTATCAATCGGATTCTGAAGAATAAAGTTAGGTGTATCTAAGGCAATCCCATTCACTTGGTTGGTGGTGAGCGCAGACCTTTTACTCAACATGTCCGAAATTCCCGTTATTGGCCTTTCCCAAATTACAGGATTTAGGAAATAGAAAATCGATCCGATTAAAAGTATAAAAAGAGCTGATTGCAGGACCATTGTCTTTTTGTTGTATTTCGCCTTATAGGCAATATATACAAAACCGATGACAAACAAGGGTAATAGACTTTGTTTGGTGTTTAAACCGAAAGCAATTGGAATAGCGGTCAAAAACAGATACTTATTTGGTATAAAAAGTAATGCGAACAAACTGATCTCGATAAAAAAGAGCAATCCACTTTCTGCCATTGCGCGACGGGTATGAAGAAGAATGATTGAGTTGGTCATTAACAGAAAGGTGCTCAATGCGGAAATCGGAAAACCAAATAATTTTTTGTTAATTAAGTAGTAAAAGAGAATTGTTACTGGTAAAAATATTGCAATGCTTAATCTCGAAATGTTTAATAATTTCACATTTGGTAAGGCAGATTTATTCTCATTCCATGATCCAGACCAATTCCAGTCGATTTCCAATGTTGGAGAATTCGTTAAGAACCTACCTAATCCGATCATGTATCGAGTAACCGGCGAATCTAATAATCGATAATTTTGCATCGAATTATCCGTATCATTTTCATTATAAAAAAGTTCTTTTACATTTCCAGTTACGATTTTATCGAAGTCAGAACTCATGAAAATCTGAGTCGTTTCATCTGGGTGGAAAGGGACAGAAGCAATGCCTTTAAAAAAAAATATAGACCAAGCCAAAAATACTAAAATTGGAATTATTTGAACGATAATTGTCTTAGGTGAGTAATTTTTGATGAAAATTTTGGAAAAAAAATTTGAAAATTTCATAAACAATCAGTTCTTTGTCTTGGTTGTTTTATTTTTATTATTTTTTCTCTACAGGTTACTTTTATTAAAAATGGATGCATTTCCTTTTAATTCCGATGAGGCAATTGTTGGACTGATGGGTAAGCATATTATTGATGGAGAACGGCCGATATTCTTTTATGGTCAATCGTATATGGGAAGCCTGGATGCATATTTTGTTGCAATTAGTTTTTTGATTTTCGGTGAAAAAGTAATTGCTATTCGATTAGTACAATTAATTCTGTTTTATTTAACAATTGTAAATATCTATTTTTATGTCATTATAGCATTTCAAAATAAGAAAGCTGCGTTCTTCAGTGCGCTTTTCTTAATTTTTGCTCCTGTGAATATGGTCTTGTACAGCACAGTTTCTTTGGGTGGATATACCGAAGCACTTTTGATTGGCTCTATAGTAATGTTGTTATCAATAAAATATTTGCAAACGTGTGAAGATAATCTTTTTAAAAAAAATAAAAAAATTATATATTTATTGATTATTGGTTTTATTACTGGTTTAGGACTATGGGTAAACCCAATAAGCCTGACCATTACTTTACCAATGTTATTTTTGGTATTCATAAATGACAGATATATCTCAATAAAGTTTTTAGAAATATTAAAAAAATATTTACTAGTATTTTCGGGGTTCTTGATAGGGTCATTTTTTTGGTGGTATCAAATTGTAATTAATAACAAATTGAGTTTTTTAACAGAGTTGATTGGTAGTGCGGTTTCAGTAGAACAGGGTAGTTATCTGCAAATTGTTTATCAGCATGTCATTTCATTTTTACTTTTTGCACCAACTGTAATATTAGGAATAAGACCACCGTGGGACACTTTCGTGATTGGAAAATACTTATTTCCAGTAATTCTTCTTTTCTGGATACTTGTTATCGCATTTTTATTAAGTATCCGTAAGAGAAATTCCGCAACTGAAAACCGTGTTTTCTTAAGCTTATTGGGTATTCCATTGTTGGTTTTTGCAGGATTCGTATTCACTTCGTTTGGAACCGATCCCAGCGGTCGATATTTCCTGCCAATTTATTTGCCACTTGCGATATGGGCAGGCTTTGCAATGAGTAAATTTAACAGGCCAATGATTCTTTATATTCTGGGATTTTTTGTAATTTATTATCATGTATTCGGCGTTATTTCATTAGCAAAAAAAGCACCGTTTCTAACGACACAATTTTATGAACCAGCACAAGTAAATCAATTGCAAATGAAGGAGTTGATTTCTTTTCTGGAAAAAAATGATGAGAAATATGGATTCAGCAATTATTGGGTAAGTTATCCCCTGGCTTTCTTGACAGATGAAAAAATTATTTCCTTACCATTATTACCATACCACTCTGACATGACATATACTTTTAGAGATAATCGAATACTTTCATATAACGAAGAGTTAAAATTTCAAAACAAATATTTTTTTATTACAACCAATAATTCTGAATTGGATAAATTTTTAGTAGATAGGTTTTCAGCGAATGAAATCAACTATCAATACGAAGTCATTGGCGATTTTCATATATTTTATCAATTAGATCAACCGGTTAATCCCGAAAAATTAGGATTGTATGAAGAGTACAAATAACGAAGATCGAAAGATTCGAACTGATACTTTTATTGGTGCTTTTATTGGCCTGATTATTTTTTTTATCGCGCTGAGAATTCCTTTTGATACAGACTTCTTTTGGCATTTAAATGCCGGGAAAGTTATGGTCAATCAACAATCCGTACTAATAACTGATTCATTTTCATTTACGAAAATCAATGAAAATTGGATCAACCATAGCTGGCTGTCCCAAATTCTATTTTATTTGATCTATAAGATTTCCGGATATGCTGGAATTATGATATTAGTTGCTATCGTGACAACCGCGACAATGCTCCTTATCTATAGATCGATGGTTGGTAATTCAATTCTAAAGGCTTTCTTAATCATATTAGCCGTTTTAATTTCTGCAGTTGTTTGGTCACCCCGCCCACAAATATTTAGTTTATTATGTTTTGCGTTTTTGTATCAATTGATAACAAAGTATGACAGAACAAATAATAAGAAATTTCTGTTTTTTATTGGATTTTTATTCCTGATTTGGTCAAATTTGCACGCAGGATTTTCACTTGGTATTTTGTTCCTGTTTCTTTTTATTCTGGGGAAAATCATTGATTTGATCGTTAATTACGATAAAAACAGCAAAGAAAAAAATAAAATCAAGTTCCTTATCATTTTGTTGGCAGTTAGTATAATCATTGTTTGTATTAATCCGAACGGATTTAACACCTGGAAAGTTCAATTCGATACAGTCTCAATAAGTACATTACAGAATCAGATCGATGAATGGGCATCACCAGATTTTCATAAGATTGAACAACAGCCATTTCTTTGGATTTGGTTGATATTTGTATTATTTATAAGTGTTACAACTTATAAATACCGATTTCAAGAAATTCTTCCCATATTAGCATATGGTGGTTTGGGATTCTTAGCAAAAAGAAATTATGCATTATTTGCTATTGTGATATTTCCAGAATTATCGAAAATAATCGTCACCTTTTTTGAAAATGAATTTCGAAATTCTTACTTTGCCCGAAATTGGAAATTTTCAGTCGAAAAAATGAATGTTATTCCTAAACCTATTATTCAAAAAATAATCAACTATTGTTTTATTGGTTTAATTGGGTTTGCCATAATGACAAAAATAATCTATCTTGGAAATGAATTAGTTCTAAAAACGTACGAAAAAAAGTTATACCCGGCAGAAGCAATTGGCTTTCTGGAAAGCAATTCTATCCCGGATGGAAATTTGCTGAATTCATATTCCTGGGGTGGTTATATAAATTGGAAAAATCCGAATATCCATGTTTTTGTTGATGGGAGAACAGATTTATTCGGAGATGAGGTACTAAGTGATTGGATTAAGCTTGTCAATTCAGAATCTGGTTTTCAGGATTTGCTCTTGAAATATGATATTGGATGGGTATTTTTAGAAAAGGATATGCCTATTGTAAAGACATTAATTGAAAATAAATGGCAAGTTTATTTTGCAGATGATCTCGCAATCATTTTAAAACAATGATTTGCTTTTAAAACTTTTATGTTCAATATTCATGTATTGAAATTCATCGAAGTCATTTAGAACAGGGAATTCTTTTCGCCATATTTCAAGTGGTTCCGTATCCAATTTTGCATATCCAATCTCATCGATTAAATTTCCCATATTCAAAATGACATTTCCCATAAAATCTATGATTTGACTATTACCACCAAACTCTGTTTTTCCAGAAAGACCTATCGAATTTGCAGAAATAAAATAAGCCTGGTTTTCGATTGCCCTTGCCATTAATAATTTATTTAATTGATCAATTCTAATCTTTGGCCATTGCATCGGAATAAGGTGAAATTGCGTTTTATTCATTGCATATTGTCGATATATTTCCGGGAAACGGAGGTCATAACAAATCGACAACCCGAAAATCTGATCAAAAAGGTTGACGCTACACAATTTGTTTCCCGGTGAAAATAAATTATGTTCGTTCATCAGTTTAAATAATTTTGTTTTATTGTATTTTGCAATTGGACCAATATCCGGAAAAATAACAATTAAGCGATTATGAAAATTACAATGGTCATCCTGTAAAATATAACTGCCACAGATAACAATTTTCTTTTCAGTAGATTTTTCACTCAGAATTTTTATTATTTCAAGATTATTTATTGATGCATCCAATAATTTTGTTGTATAACCGGTAGACCATAATTCCGGTAATAATAGTATGTGGTTTTCATGAAAGCCTAATTTATCAATGAGATATAATAATTTATCAACATTTTTATCGAATTCTTCATTATGTATTTTTAATTGCGCTATCGAGACATTTATTTCCATATTTTATTAGTTTGAAAAGAGTTTATTTGTGAATTCCACCAGACAAAAAAATGTCATCAATCTAGTTGTCATGATCTTCGTAGTTATTATAATCTCTGGTCTGGTCTGGGGTAATTTATCTTTTGTAACAAAAAATCCGGGAGGAAACGATTTTCTTGTTCATTGGGTTGCCACTCAGAATTTTGTTTTTGAGAGTACAAGTCCTTATTCGGATACGACTGCCCTGGAAATTCAAACTATGGTTTATGGCAGAGCGGCAAGACCCGGGGAACATGAATTACGCCCTGCATATCCGTTATTTTCAATTTTCTTGTTTTTGCCATTTGGATTGATAAAGAACTATTTTATTGCCAGGGCAATCTGGATGACAGTCCTAGAAATTTCTTTGCTAACTAGTATTTACCTTTTAATTAAAATTACCCAATTGAAACTAGATAAATTAATTTTAGCAGCCGTATTTATCTTTTCAATTTTTTGGTATCACGGTTTGAGAGCATTAATCAATGGGAATGCTGTAGTTTTGTTGTTATTTTGTTTTATATTAGGCATTTATGCAATTCAAGTTAAGCAGGATGAATTAGCTGGAATTGTTTTAGGTTTAACAATGATAAAACCGCAGGTTGGGTTTGCGTTCATTTTGTTTCTTATGTTTTGGAGTCTAATAAATAAGCGACATAAAATTATTTTTTGGTTTTTCGGAACTTTGACGATGTTAATTGTGCTGGCTCTATTTTTATCCCCAACCTGGCCAATTCAATTCCTTCAGGAAGTATTACGATATCCTGGCTATAACCCTCCAGGCACTCCTGCGACAGCTTTAGCTCAAATTATTCCAGGAATTGGGAATCGTTTTGGGATTGCTATTTCAATTATCTCTGCATTAGTTTTAATAATTGAATGGTTTTTAGGAAGAAAATCGACTGGGATAGAATTTGTTTGGATTAGTTCAATTACATTAATACTGGGTCAATGGTTAAATATTCAAACTGATCCAGGTAATTTTATTATCATGTTGCCAGGGCTATTTGTGGTATTTCGTTTAGTGGAAGATCGGTGGCCAAATTACGGCTCATTGTTCAATTTCATCTTTCTTGGGATACTATTTGCCGTTCCTTGGGGAATATTTTTGCTTACTTTAAGTAATGAATATCAACCCATTCAAAGTCCAATTATGTTTTTTCCAGTCCCTGTATTACTATCATTAGCTTTATATTGGGTGAGATGGTGGGCAAAGAATCCAGTAAAACACGTTTTAATCAATTCTTAGAGACAAAAGAAACCCTGATCGTAATTCTGATTTTATCGTTTGGATTCTTTCTGCGATTAATTCGTATTGGTGTTCGAGAAATCACATATGATGATGCGTTTAGCTTTTTTTTAGCATCGAAGAACTTTCCGGAAATAGTTCATGGAACTGTTGCTGACACAATGCCACCTCTTTATTATTTTTTATTGAGCTTAACTGAGCAAATTAGTCAAAGGCTCTGGGTACTGAGATCATTAAATGTGGTCATTAATATGATTACCATTTTCCTGATTTTCTTGATTGTGAAGGAATTATTCAATAAACAAGCAGGTTATATATCAATTTTATTGGCTGCTGCTTCGCCATTTCTTATCTATCATTCGCAAGAATTAAGGATGTATAGTATTTTACTTTTTGGTCAGGTGGGATATCTATTTTCATTAATAAAATTGTTTAAAAATGAATCGAATTATAAAATTTGGATATTTTTATCCATAATTTTTGGGACGATCGCACTGTATTCACATAATTTAGCTATTGCAGGATTAATGGCATGTAATTTAATTATTTTTTTAAGAAAAAATCTAAAAAATTTTTATCGTTTAATTTTCGTTCAGTTATTTTTATTAATCCTATTTATCCCCTGGATGATATATTTACCACAGCAAATTTCAAAGGTACAAACCGCATTTTGGACGGTACGCCCTGGATTACTAGAGATATTGCAATCAATATTAACTCTCTACGGTTTTGCACCAATGAAATTGTGGCAAATGGCTATTGTGATAATTATCTTCTTTCAAAACTTGATTTTTGTTTTGTTATGGATGATTAAAACTAAAAATTATAAACTTCTATTACTATCCACTATTGGTTTTGTTTTACCAGCAATATTATTTTTTATTTCCTATATAGCAATTCCGGTTTTCGTTCCCAGAATTTTTATTTTGAGCACAATAATTGCATATATGGTTATTGGAGTTTTTATTGTTTCAAATTGGCAACAAGGGATAGGAAAATTATCCCTCATATCTTGTATTCTGATTATTATGATCTCATTACCAGACTTTTACAGATATCAATCTTTTCCAAGATCTTCTTTTAGGGAAGCTACTAAATATATCCTAAACGATGGAATCGGAGATAAAATCATTCTGCATGATAACAAACTAAGCTATTTTCCAATGATGTTTTATGCCCAGAACTTGCCACAATTCTATTTGGCTGATTTTAAAGGAACAGAAAATGATACATTGGATATTACTTCTCAAAAGGTGTTAGGCCATCTAGCAATTAATGATATTTCGACTTTTGATTTGCCAAAGGAAATCTTATTTATAACATTTCAGCAAACCGAATTGGAATTCGAGAATTTGGGTATTGCGAATCCAAATATCACTTTCCTGGATAATTATTATTCAAATCGATATTTATACCGGACAATTGGCGATATAAATATTTATAAGTTTTCTCAATAATGATGAATAAAAAAAATTACTTTATTTTGTTTTTCTCATCTTTATTATTGTTTTCTGTTAATTTTATTTTTCAAAAAACACCTGGATTTATGGATTCCGAATATTATTTTATGGGAGGAAAATACCTGACAATGGGGCAATTTGATGCACCAGTAGTGTGGAATTACCTTGATAATCCTACATCTCTTCCCCATTCGTTATTTACCTATTGGATGCCATTTCCAGCCATTATTTCAATGATTTCAATGGTAATTTTTAACAAAGAAACATTTCTTTTTGGAAGGCTGTTGTTTTGGATCATTGCAGCAGGAATTCCTCCATTGACATTGTATTTTAGTTTTATGATCTTCAAAAATAAATTTTCAGCATGGATTGCGGCACTTCTGGCTATTTTCAGTGGATTTTATTTAAAATTTTATACGATACCGGAAACAGTCACAATTTATATTTTTTTAGGCGGATTATACTTTTTATTAATAAACAAATTAAGAAATGTCACGAAGTTAAAAAGTGCAATTGTTTTAACCGCTTGCCTGGGTCTGATAACAGGATTCTTACACTTAACCAGGGTGGATGGGATCCTATTTATTGGGATTTCAATTATCGCGATTCTCTTAAATGTTAACTATTCAAAACATTTGGGAACATCAAAAATCCCTTTACTACTAGGTGCAATTAGCATCTATTTAGTTTTCTATCTATTAATCACCGGTTGGTGGTATGTCAGAAATTTGGAGTTGTATTCCTCCTTATTTTCGCCGGCGAGTTCAAAAGCTTTATGGATTGCGAACTATGAAGATACCTTTATCTATCCCGCTTCAAAATTGGGTATTTCTTATTGGATTGAAACAGGACTTCCACATAAAGGTCTCCAAATTTGGGAAGCTTTCAAGAGTAATTTGGGGAATTTAATCGCAGTTCAATCCTATGTCATCGGAATTCCATTAGTGATGATATCTATCAGAAAAATTTGGAAAACGAGACTTATGATTTTTCCAGTTTTATATTTCCTGATAATCTTTACCATAATGACTTTTTTGTTTTCGGAAGCAGGCGCTAGAGGCGGTTACTTACATTCAGTTGCTGCAATTCAAATATTCTTTTGGGTTTTAATGGCTGATGGTTTGGATAAATTTATTCATTGGGGGATCCAACGACGTGGCTGGACTTTGAAGCGAAGTCGTATTATGTTTGGATCTGCACTCATTGGATTTTCCTTACTTTTAACTTCATTTATTTATTTTCGGGATGTAATCGGATTAGATTTAACGAACAAAACCTGGGATCGTGAAGCGGCTGAATTTATTAAATTGGAAAAGCAAATTGAACAGAGGGCACACAATAAACAAGAAGTAATAATGATTAATAACCCTGTTGGCTTTCATGTTGCAACAGATCGTTGGAGTGTTGCAATTCCAAATTCCAGTTGGAAAGATTTAGAAGAAGTAATTCATAAATTTAATGTGAAATATATCGTCCTGGATCATAATTTACCTGCAGGATTATCAAACGTGAATGACTGGGTTTCTATGATCGATCTAACTGAAATTTACCGATTGTCGAGTGGAAAAATCCTTTATGAAATTAATTGATTTAAAAATCTGGATTAAAAACATTGATTTTAAAAGAATTATGTTTCTATCTTTGGTTGTTTTTATTAACCAAACCCTATGGGTTTTTCTGAGTCATAAAAACTATCGTATCGGATTTCCCCTGGATGATGCATGGATTCATCAGACTTACGCAAGGAATTTTGTTGAAAATTTTCGTTGGGAGTTTAGTTCAGGGGTTGTTTCCGGTGGTTCCACTTCTCCGTTATGGACCGTTTTATTAATGCCCGGATATTTCATTAAAAATAATTTCTACATGATTTGGACACTATTTTTAGGCATGATTTTTACTGTTATTTCTGCCTATATTTTTGAAAAAAACATTCGATTATTGAATAAAAATTATCAGAAAATCAAATTGCCCATTTTTGGATTCATTTTCGCTTTCGAATGGCATTTAGTTTGGGCAGCAAATTCTGGAATGGAGACTCTCCTTTATGTTCTTTTTATCCAAATAGCAATTTTTTTGATCCTTTCCGGGAAAATGTATGACCTTTCGTTCGCAATTTTGCTAGGGCTATTCTTATGGGTTCGACCGGACGCGATAACATTCGTTGCAGTTTACTTTTTCATTTTCTTTTTTGATTTTTTGAACAAAAGACGATTTGATAAGAAAATATTTATGACTCTTGGAATTCTTCTATTCAGTATTTCCCTTTTTGTTGGCTTTAATAACCTTGTCACCGGGACTTTACTCCCAAATACGTTTTATGCAAAACAAGCGGAATACTCAATTCTTTACGAAATTCCCCTCATAAAAAGACTTTTTAATATTATGCTTGTACCAATTACAGGTATTGGCGCAATTCTGATACCTGGATTTTTTTATAAATTATTTCGCGTAGTCAAAAATAAAGATTTTATTCTTACCGCAATATTATTGTGGTTTTTAGGGTATATGCTGCTTTTTGCCTTGCGGTTGCCAGTTACATATCAGCATGGAAGATATTTTATACCTCTCATCCCAATTTATTTGTTATTTGGGATAAGTGGGTATTTATCTCTCAAAATCAAAGAAGTTTCAAAGATTACACAAATTTTGATCAAAGCGTGGGAAATTTCTGCAATTGTTATATTGGTAATTTTCTGGGGTCTTGGTGCGATTGCTTATTCACAGGATGTGGCAATTATCGAATCCGAAATGGTTGACTCTGCGAAATGGATTAATCGTAATTTGCCAGATACTTCAATAATTGCTGCACATGATATTGGAGCACTGGGATATTTTTCTGAACATGATTTGATCGATCTGGCTGGATTAATTTCTCCGAAAGTTATCCCTTTTATTTCCGATGAAGAAAAACTGGCTTCTTATTTAAACAGTGAAAATACCGACTATATTGTCGTTTTTCCTCATTGGTATTTAAATCTGGTCAGTGGAAAACAAGTAGTTTATCAAGGGAATAAAACATTTTCATCGCAAGCCGGTGGTGAAATTATGACGATTTATAAGTGGAAGGATTAAAATTTTGGCAAATCGCCGGACTGTATGCTAAAATTATCTGGAAAATTTGTCGACATTGATCCTTAATTGAATCAATTGGTATAGGAGACCAAAATGGGTGAAAACGAAAATGTATTAGAAAAATTTTTAGTAGATGTCGAAAATGAACTTCAACAATCTCAGAAGACCCTTCGTGAAGTTGAATTGATGTTGGATCAAAGTCAGGCGGAACTTGCTAAATTAACCCAACGTAATACATCAGTAAATGCTCACCTACAACAAATTCAAAACCAGTTTGATTCTATACCACGTAATGATATTAAAGTTGCCTATAATTCTGCTTTGGATGCACAACAAAGAATGCTTGTAATGAGAAGTCAATTGGAAAAGTTGCAGGCAGATCAATCCAATTTAAAAAAACGAATTCTTATTTATGAAAGATTGCAGGCAATCGTATCTGAAAACGAAATGCCTGAGAAAAAGAAAACCAGTTCTAATAATAATGGTGCAGCAATGCTTGAGATGATGATTAATTCTCAGGAAACGGAACGACAAAGATTATCACGTCAAATGCATGATGGTCCTGCCCAAGCATTATCTAATTTTATTGTCCAGGCAGAAATTGCTTCAAGACTTTTCGAATTAGATAAAGAAAAGGCAAAAGGTGAACTTGAAAACCTTAAAACATCTGCAATGGGTACGTTCCAAAAAGTCAGGAATTTTATAGCAGAATTACGACCAATGATGCTGGATGACTTAGGTTTGCTTCCCACAATCAAAAGATACATTGAAAGTTTTCATGAACAACAAGGAATTGAAGTAAATTTAACATTAAAAGGAACTGAGCGAAGATTTGAACCTTACATTGAGATAATGATCTTTCGTGCTTTACAAGAATTAATGGGAAACGCAGCTCGGTATAATCAAGATCAGTCGATAAAAATTCAAATGACCGTTCAATTTATCCTGGATGACAACTTTGTAAAAATGATTGTTTCAGATACCGGAAAGGGATTTGATCCAACCCAAGTAGCATCAATTTCTGGTTTAGGATTAAAAGTCATTCGGGAAAGAGTAGAAATCCTTGGCGGTTATATGGACATCGATTCTGCAATTGGTCAAGGCTGCAGAATTACTATACAGTTGCCAGTGGTTCCTGTTTCGTCGAATTCATAATTTTTTTTAGGAGTCTTTATGGCAAGAACACTTGGAATTCTTACTGGTGGGGGAGATGTACCTGGGCTAAATCCAGCGATCAAATCTGTCGTAACGGGTGCAATGGAAATGGGATATCGAGTATTTGGTATCCGTCGGGGATGGGGTGGTCTTTTACATTATGATTTGAATGAGCCTTCCACACATGATTATTACATTAAAGAGTTGACTTATAATGATGTAAGGACCATTGATCGAACTGGGGGTACTTTTTTACACACCTCACGTACGAATCCGCAAAAAGTGAATATAAATGATGCACCTGGTTTCTTACAAAAATCAAAGTGGGGTAAGCCGGTAAAAGGTTTAGAGAATTATTTTGATTACACAGGATATACACTTGAAGTACTCAGCCAATTAGGGATTGACACATTAGTCCCTATCGGCGGTGATGATACTTTGAGTTTTGCAGTTCGGTTACATAAAGAGGGATTCCCTGTTATTGGAATTCCAAAAACAATGGATAACGACGTTTTTGGTACGGATTATTGCATTGGATTTTCCACAGCAATCACCCGAAGCGTTGAATTTATTACCAACATGCGTACATCAATCGGTTCACATGAACGGATTGGGATTGTAGAATTATTTGGTCGTAATTCAGGCGAAACTAGTTTGATTAGTGGTTATCTTGCTTATGTAGATCGGGTTTTAATTCCAGAAGTACCATTTGATATTGATAAATTATGCAATTTTATTATTGATGACAAGCGCTCAAACCCTTCCAATTATGCAATTATGACAATTTCAGAAGGTGCTATTATTGAAGGAGGAGATGTAATTGAATCCGGAGAAGCAGATGCATATGGCCACAAAAAACTTGGTGGCGTTGGCATGATTTTATCCGAACAGATTAAGAATGTAACCGGGGTTAATACCATGTATCAACAACTTGGTTATTTAATGCGTTCCGGGGCGCCTGATTCACTCGACCGAATGGTAGCTATGTCATTTGGGAATTTAGTTTCTCAATTATTGCGGAGAAATGAATTTGGAAAATTAGTTGCCCTTCATGGTGGAAAATATACGACTGTGCCTATAGATATGGTGCTGGCTGGAAGAAAACGTGTTGATGTTCCTGCTTTTTATGACATGGAAAAGTACAAACCCAAAATTAAAGATTTTATGGGAGTACCAATGTTCCTAAGTTAATTAAATGGTGGGGTGACCCACCATTTTTTAATTGAGGTAAACAATAATTATGAAGATTTCAGATCAAGGTTTTAATCGCAACCGATATAAAGTTATTATCCGGACTCTTATATTCATTTTTTATCAGGATGAAATTCTCTTATTAAAAGGTGCATCAGATAAAAAAATCTGGGCAAATTTATTTAATGGCATAGGTGGTCATGTTGAACCGGGAGAGGATATTAATTCAGCAGCACAAAGAGAGTTATTCGAAGAAACCGGTATCATTTGTAGTTCTCTAAAACAAAACGGATCAATCATCATTGAAATCAATAATGATGAAGGAATTTTAATTTTTATTTTTTCCGGGAAAGTTCAAACAAAAGATATTATTTCTAGCGAAGAAGGTGAATTACTGTGGATTCCAATCCACCAGATCACTAATTTCCCATTGGTTGATGACTTATATGAAATTATTCCAATGATTATGGATTCAAGAATTGAATATATTTCCGGATTGTACCAATATAATGCTGACAAGTTCGTCATGAAATTTAATAACATCATTTGAAAACGAGAATTGAATCTACTTTATTAAATTTAGAGAAATAAAACTATGCTTTGATTTGATAAAAAACCAATAAAGTACTACCGTATTTTCTATTATCGAACATAGATAAATTATTTAGCTCTAAATCCAAAAATTCTTTAGGATGAATTTGGACAATTACCCAACCTTCTTCGTGTAGCCACTTAATATTGTTGTCCAGAATCAATAAAGTCTCTTTCCAAATTAATTTGTATTGAGGGGGCGCTATATAAATGTAATCAAAACTCATATCGGGCTTATTTTTGATATAAACCAGACTGTCTGTTTTGATTACTTTAGCTTTCGAAGCTAATTTTGTGGTTTCAAGATTGGAATTGATTGTCTTTATGGCAAGGGGATGCAAATCCAACATTCTGGCATATACAGCACGCCTGCTTAATGCTTCAATGCTCACGCTCCCTGTTCCACTGAATAAGTCTAAGAAATTTGATTCAATAATATCATTTCCAATGATATTAAAAAGTGATTCTTTAACACGATCAGTTATAGGTCGTGTGCTCTCACCTGGTACGCTCCGAATGCGCATCCCTTTTGCTGATCCTGAAATTATTCTTAATGTACTCATATATCTGATTTTTCAACCAGTTTTTCTATATTGGCTAGTATGATTTGATCGTTTGTTTCTTGTTGGTTTATGAAATTGGACATAAATTGTGATGTACGTAATCTCAATGCTAAAGGTGCAACTTTTTTTATATCGTCTATAGAAACGGAAAGCTTTTTATTAGCTGCTGCGAGCGCTTTTGCCGATTCAAACAACGAAATCTCAGCACGAATCGAGTCAATTTTTAATAAATTTATTAATTTAATGCCAAACTTTGCTATATCATTCGGAATTTGCACGTCTCTTACTAGATTTCTTGCCTCAATTAATTCGTCTTTTGCAAAGAGAGTTTCATTTTCATATTGATTTATAAAATCAAATGGACTGTTTTTGTACGCGATAGCTCTTTGGTACGCTACGTATCTTTCAGATTCATCATTCAGACCTTTAATGATTACTCTCAGTCCAAACCGGTCCAGAATTTGTGGTCTTAATATTCCTTCTTCAGGATTCATCGAGCCAATTAAAGTGAATCTGGATTGATAGGTCGCAGAAATCGGTCCTCTTCTTATAGTGTATTTTCCCATTGCAGCGGCATCCAGAATTGCATTGATGATTTCATCTCCAAGTAAATTGATTTCGTCAATATAGAGGATGTTCTTGTCTGCCATAGCAAGAATTCCCCTTTTTATTTTCATTTTATGATGGATTTGTTGTCTTTTATCAATACCACCAATTACATTACTTAGTTTCGCGTTTAAAGGTAATTCAACTAAATGTACATTTTCTCTTTTCGTAAGCGGTAAATTTTTTGAGTATTTTTCAGCACAATCCGGACAAACTGAATCAATACCAAATTTTAGTATGTCCTCTTCCATACATCCATAATGGCATAAGGACACATCAATTTGAGGAACTAGATCTATTAATCCACGTACTGCTGATGTTTTACCTATCCCTCGTGGACCAATTAGAATAACCCCACCGATATTCGGATTAATTAAGGATAATGTCAATGCCAATTTCATTTCAAATTGTCCGACGATTGCTAAAAACGGAAAATTTGAATTTTCTGCGATCCCTGCTACTTCGTCGTAATTTATGGGATGGATATTTTTTCCGGAAACTTTATCTATTAAATCCTGTAGGGATCTGATTTCCGTTTTTATTTCATTATGGAATTCTCCCTGGTCATTTTCCATATTCATATTCTGGGTTTCGTTATTTGACATCATTATAGGTCCAATATCTATTTGCAAAGAAATTCCAGAACATGACAATAATGATCAGGATTCCCAGAGTAATATTATGCCCGATCGTTGTGGGTGAAAGAAAAAAACCTGGTTTCATAATTTTTGAAGAAAAATCCAAAATAATTTTTTCTAACGGAGTGAATGAGATTGCTCTTATGGCAAGTCCTATGACACTTACTAATACAAATTGAGACAATTGGCTGGAAAAAGCTTTATTCCTTGAATCAGGGTATGTCCAGAAACGGTTCCAAAAAAAATTACTTAAAACAGCTGCAATAAAAGAAATTATGCTTGCAAAAACAGCCTTAAGAGGAGTTAAGTTAACAAATAAATTGAAAATTCCGAAATCAATTATTGCACCTATACTTCCTACCAAAGCAAATTTGAGAAAACGCGTTCGTTCTTTTTTGTCAGTTAATAAATTCATAATCCCAATTTTTCCTTAAAATAAGGAATTGTTCTTTCCAGTCCGGTTTCCAATGAATATTTTGGTAACCAATTTAGTAATTCCATCGCTCGTGTAATATCAGGTTTTCGTCTCTCGGGATCATTTCCCAGTCTTGCGTTATCTGCAAAGGTAATCCCGGCATTATTCCCGGTCATGAAATTGATTTGTTCTGCCAGTTCAATCATCGTTATTTCGTTTGGATTTCCGATGTTAACAGGTTCATGAATATCAGAAAGCAGTAACTTGTAAATTCCTCTGATTAGATCCTCAACGTAACAAAAACTTCTGGTTTGTTTCCCTTCACCATATATGGTTAATGGTTCATTTCTTAAAGCTTGTTGGATAAAATTAGGGATCACACGTCCATCATCAAGTCGCATTCTCTGCCCAAACGTGTTAAAAATCCTGACAATATGTGTGTCAATCCCATGAAAACGGTGATAAGACATGGTTAAGGCTTCAGCAAATCTTTTCGCTTCATCATACATCGATCTTGGGCCAGTTGGGTCTACATGTCCCCAATAACTTTCTTTCTGAGGATGTTCTTGAGGATCACCATAGATTTCACTGGTCGATGCTAAAAGGAATCTTGCATTATTTGCTTTTGCAATACCCAATGCATTATGAGTTCCGAGAGCACCTGCTTTCATGGTTTGGATTGGTAAATTCGGATATCCGTAAGGTGAATTTTTATTGGGGCTGGCAGGAGATGCAAAATGCAAAACTGCATCAATTTTTCCGGGTACAAAAATAAAATTGGAAACATCGTGCCGAATAAATGAAAATTTTTGATTCCCTGCGAGATGTGCGATATTTTGCGGATCCCCAGTTAAAAAATTATCCATTCCAATAACTTCATGACCATCATTAATCAACATATCACAAAGATGCGATCCTAAGAATCCTGCTGCACCAGTTAATAAAATTTTCATTTAAACTCCTTTTAATTCCAAGAGAATCTTGTTATAAGTCCATCACCTGTGAGTTGCACACTCGCATTTTGAATAGTATCCAGTAACCAGATATTCCCTTGATAGAGAATACCTGCATGGCATATTGTTTTTTCAATACATGGCTCCCATGAAATCGGTTGTGGTTCGAGACCCTGGTTGCCTTCGGAAGGGAAAATCACATAAGAATTAGAACCATCACGATCTACGATCATGACTCTATACCGGCTGGTGTCACTATTTTCCGGAAAAATTGCCTGTAAGTAAATTATCTTAAATTTATTATTTTCTATGAAGGGGGAACTGGTTGTGAAAGAAAACATCCCCACATTTTTCTGATTAGAAAGTATCTGATTAGTATCTATATTAATAGATTTCAAGTCAAAAAATGGTGAGGATTCTGGATTTGCAAATGATGGATCGCTTTGGTGTTCAACAAAATAAATAAACTTGCTATCAGATGACCAAGATGTTGGTGATACCCAAGCCCATTCGCTTCCGGTTTGAAATGGAATTATTTCTTTAAGAACGATTAATTCATTGTTTTTGAAATCTACATAGCCAATTGAATCGGGTCTTGCGAAAGAAAGGAATTTACCATTCGGACTGAATTGAAAAGTAGTTCCCCACCAGCCGTAAATACCACCGGAATTGCTCTCAATAATTACTTCTTGCTTTAGTGAAGTTCCATTAGCACCTAAAGTTAATTGGATAAGATCGTTGTTTGCCTGCCATCCTGGAGCTACCTGCCTTTTTTCAACTGTGGATACCAGAACTGAAAGCGCATACCCCGGTAACCAATCTGCAAAATGAATAACATTATCAATTTTTAAATAAACCGGTTCAGCGTCCTGGTTTGACAAATTTATTACCCATAATTCATTAATGACATTTGGGTCGTCACTATTTCTTGAGAAAAGAAGCCATTCAAGATTATCTGACAAGGAAAATATTCTTCCATCCAGATCTCCAGTGGTTATGATTGGTTTTCTATTGGCGGAATCATTTTCCATCATCCAGGCATTTCCGGCAGAAATGTAAAAAATTTTTCCATTTATTGGGATAGGTGCGAAAGGTGATTGAACGCCGACCATTATGATTTCAGGTTTTGGGTTTACAGTATCCACCTGACGAACAATTGACCTTGATATCAAGATTCCATTCTCGTACAAATTACGATACGTAATTTCTCTTGTTCCATTTTTTCCGGTTTGCACAAGAATAGTTTGTTTTTCTGGCAAAGATTCATTTCTGACTGTTTGTTGATCATAAGGTATGACTATTTCTTCTGTATCAAATTTTTCTTCGACTCTTACAATCAAAATGTCAGAAGATTCTGTTATAACCGAAAAAAGATCCGGGGTAACCTGATCAAATTGAGATAGTACAATATTTTGGCTGGCGAGAATTGATTGAACGGTTGTTCCAATTTCTGGAAATACATTTATCGTTTTACCACCATCGTTTATTATGACTTCAACTGTTGGAATTTCAGTATTATTTGTGCAAGAAAATAGATTGAAAATTAAAAAAATTGCACAGAAAAATAGTGCTTTGTTAAGATTTCTGGTTGTAATCCGATAATTTTTTATTTTTACCATATAAGAAGCAAATCAAGTATAATTTTGGCAACAAATTTCAATTTGCCAATTATAGCATGACTGAAAATTCGACAACAAACTCACACAACAATTTGGAAGCTACCATTGAAGCGATTTTATTCGCAACTGGGACTTCTATTGACATTGGACAAATTAGTACTGCATTAAGTGTATCTGCAATTGAAATTGAAGAAGCAGTCTCTATGTTGGAGCATGATCTAAAAACTGGCAGAGGGATTCGAATTCAAAGATTCGGAAATAAAATCCAGTTGACTACAGCTCCTGAATTTGCATATGAGATAGAACAATTTCTTGGACTCGAATTAACTTCCAGATTATCAAGAGCAGCCCTCGAAACCCTTTCAATTGTTGCATATCGGAATCCGATAACAAGACCGAGTATCGATGCAATACGAGGTGTTAATAGTGATGGCGTATTAAAGAGTTTGTTAAGTAAAGGTTTGATTGAAGAGATTGGGCGTTCAGAAGGACCAGGACGGCCAATATTATATGGAATTACATCATTTTTTCTTCAGCATTTTGGTTTGGGATCATTGGATGAATTACCTGAATTAGCACTTGAAGAATTAACAACAAACAATGGATTATTAAAGGATTAATTAAATGACTGAAGAACGGCTTCAAAAAATATTAGCAAAATCCGGGTTTGGCTCCCGAAGATCGAACGAAGAACTTATTGTTGCTGGAAGAGTAAAAGTCAATGGTGTCTTAGCAACATTAGGTATGAAAGCGGACATTTCTAGCGATGAAATTTCTGTCGACGGAAAAATTATTCCAAAGTCCGAGCAAATTGTGTATATTGCCCTAAATAAACCTCGATACGTCCTTTCGGACCAAGCTGCAGGAGACCCAAGAAGAAATATTCGGGATTTAATTGATCTTCCCGGACATCTTTTTACTGTCGGCAGATTGGATATGGAAAGTGAAGGGTTAATTCTGCTTACAAATGATGGGGATCTAACGAATAAATTAACACATCCAAGATATGGTCATGAGAAAGAATACCTTGTTTTGGTTGCAACCAGGCCTGATGAGGCTCAATTAGAAATCTGGCGACGAGGCGTAGTTCTTGAAGATGGATTTAAAACCGCTGCTGCAAAAGTAGCCATTTCAAAATGGCATGGCAAAGGTGCCTGGCTTGTGGTGACCATGCGTGAAGGTCACAAAAGGCAAATTCGCGAAGTATGTAAAGCGATTGGATTAGCTGTAGTGAAATTAATCCGCGTACGTATAGCATCGATCAATCTTGGAAATTTAAAATCCGGAGAATGGCGTTATTTGACAGAAGATGAAATATCCAATTTAAAAAGTCTTGCCAATGAAAAGTATCCGGAGATGAAAAGCAAATCAAGGTTCAAAAAACCTGCTTCGTCGAGGGAATTAAAAACGAATCAAAAGGACTTTAATAAAGGGAAATCACGCGTACAAAAATAATTTTACTGAATTAATATTAATCTGTAAGAGCTTTTATTAATTCCGGTGGAATCTCAATTTGTGATTTTGACAATTTCCTAAACTTCTCTTTAGCTTTTTCAAAAGGCAATATGAGGATTTCACTCTCATTTTCATTTTCTTCGACAACTGTATTTTTATTTAATAAAATCACAGCGCATCTTAAATCAAAATTATCGTCTTTCCCAATAGATTTAAGGATTTTATTCAGGTCTTTTTGATTTTGGATAAGTTCTTTGTCTGGTCTACCAAAAGCCTCTCTCGATAAGAACTTATTAATAAACGAACCGCCTTTTCTGACCCATATTTTCTTATTTTTATCGTAGGAAATAACCCCATCAACATAAGATGGGATAAGGGACCAAAGCCCTGCTGGACCCACTATTAAATGGGAAATTGAAGATTCGTAATGAAAGATCGAGAATTTATCGTCCAGACCTTTGAAAGCTTTATCCAATAATTCGTCCGGACGGGGGGAACGACCGTATCTGGAGGTTAAATGGGAACCTATCGAGGAGATAAAGACACCAACAATCATTACACCAAAATAAACATTTATCATTGTAGGATTGCTTAGAATATTTGGCGAAAAAACAGCAAATAGAGCTACTACTAACAACCCGATACTAATCCAACGCAATATTTTTCCGATTCTTGCATATCGGCCAATCATTTTTTGATCAATGTAAATCTTCATTTTTCCTGACTTTGATTAATTTGATTTTCGATTGCAACTTGAATAGCTGCAATTAAATTTGAATTTATGTCATTGTTGGCTGCTTTAATGCCATTATAAATAGCCTTGGCATCAGATTTTCCATGACCTATAAAAACCAGACCATTAACACCCAGGAGTCTTGCTGCGCCAACTTCAGAAGGGTCCATCATTTTACGAAGTCTTGAAAATGCTGGTTTAACTAATAATCCACCAATTTTTGTTAAGAAACCTGATTTAATATCTTCCTTGATGATATCAGTCATCAATTTTCCAACAGCTTCACTTGTTTTTAATAAAATATTGCCTGTAAATCCATCTGAAACGACCACATCAGCATCGCCAGCGAATAATTCTTTTGGTTCAACATTTCCAATAAAATTTATTGGGGCTGCTTTCATAAAAGGTTTTGAATCTTTAATTAATTGATTTCCCTTCATGTCTTCTTCGCCATTAGCTAACATTGCAACTTTTGGGTTATGAATCATTAAAACTTTTTCTGCAAATATGGAACCAATAATTCCAAATTGAACAAAGAAATCGGGTCTGCAATCTGCATTAGCTCCTATATCGATTACCACACAATTACCTTTTCTCGTTGGAAAAATTGCGGCTAAAGCAGGTCTTTGAACGCCTGCCATTCTTTTCAAAATGGAAATTGAATTGAATAATGCGCCACCAGTATTTCCTGCGGTCACAAAAGCCTCTCCCTGCCCTGATTTTAATAGTCTCAAGCCAACTGCCATGGAGTTATTTGGCTTGGATTTTGTCGCTTCCACTGGTTTATCAGTCATTTCTAAAACGTCATCAGCATTTTCGATGAAAACAGGCAGATTTTCAGTATTTTTTTCTTTTAAGATTGGTTCAATCAGGTCTTTTTTCCCGACCAGAATTATTTTTATTCCTAATTCCTTTGAAGCCCGTAAACTTCCTTCAATTTCAGGCATCGGGTAGTTATCACTTCCCATCGCATCCAATATTATTGTCATATTCTTACCTCACTAAAATCGCAAATTTTAGAAAAAAAGCAATTAATAAAATCATTTATTTTGGTTTAAGATTTCTTGACAAGGGCATAATAGAGATTATAATATGCAAGCGTTTGCGCTGGTGCTGGAATTGGCAGACAGGCATGGTTGAGGGCCATGTGCCGAAAGGC
>CAZPIM010000003.1:105275-123183 GCA_964586385.1 uncultured Anaerolineaceae bacterium | reverse complement strand
AAAACGATCTGGCAAGTAATTGAAGCAACATCTATAAAATATGTGGATTGGATCGCGCGAAAGGAAGAATTAGATAATAAACCAATTCTCCACATTTACATGGAACTAAAACCGGGAGAAAACTTATCCGAAATTGAAATTGACAGGATGATCCGGGAAAGTTTCAGAAATGTTTCGATTGAATTTGGAGATTTGGAGAACCTCTTAGGTAAAGATCATTTACTTGTTACACGTCTAAAAGATGGAGCATTTGCCCGATATATGGATGAACAAATCCGTGCTGGCGCAGATCTTGCACACATTAAACCAACTCACATGCAAGCTCCTGACAAGGTAATTAATAGATTGATGTAAAAGGAGCGAAAAGACGCTGCTTAGATGAATCTGACATTAACGATTATCATACCTCTCATCGCATTCTTCCTGTATGCTGCTTTATTTATTGCTGCAGCAATTTCCAAATCAACTACACAAATACAAGAAAGACGCGAATTCCAACTATATCTATTCACAATGTTGCTTTGGTCGCTGAGCGCTTTTTTCCTGTTATTGGAAGTATTTGGAAATCCGACCATTTGGTTTCGACTAATGATTTTCGCCGCTGTGGGAACATCAATCACATTAATGAGATTTGTCCGGGTAGTTCTCCGATTCAGATGGTCGTGGATGATTTGGGTCAATATCTATGTGATTGTGAGCATGATTTTGAGTTTATTTACCAACCTTGTCATAAAATCAGCAGCAGTCCATGAAGGCATCATCAGTTATGAATTTGGGACTTTAATCGCATTAATTGCTGGGCCAGGTTATTTATTGAACTTTTTTAGCCTGTCCCAGCTAATCCGAGGTTTTAGAAGTACAACAGATTTAGTCCAAAAAAATAGAATTCGATATTTGATCATCGGTATGGGTTTCGTCATTGTTGTCTCAGTAGTTAATTTCACACCATTAGGAAAATATCCAATTGATATCGCAGGTAACACGATTGCAGCCGGTGTAATTGGTTATGCAATTCTTCGTCATCAATTGTTGGATATTAAAGTTATTATCAGGAAAAGCCTCCTTTACTCAATCCCGACCATTTTAATTGGTGCGGGATATTTTCTTATCATTTCCCTTGCTTTAAACGTTGTCCATCTGTATTCCGGAATTGAAATTTTCGGTCTTTCTTTAACTGTGGCAATTATTGCTGCTTTGGTGGCTCAACCATTTCGGGACAGAGCGCAATTATGGATTGACCGTTTATTTTTCCGTGAAAAATACGACTCAAGCCTGATGTTACAAAGAATGAGTAGCAATGTAGCAACAATTTTGGATTTAGACAAAATTCAGAAATTAATCCTGGATGATATTACCCAAACTTTACATCTTAAAAACGCAGGTTTTTTGATCAAAAAAGGTACAGGAGAAGGATTTATTTTATCGGCTTATTCCGGGCTAGAACCGTATGTGAGAATTCGCCTTCAAGAAAATCATCCGGTAATTTTGTATCTGAACAGTTACAACAAAATTTTATTAAAAAAAGAACTGGATGTATTACCCCATTTTCGTGCACTTTGGGCACAGGAACGTAGTGACCTTGCTCAAATTGACGCCGAACTATTTATCCCATTAAAAGTAAAAAATGAATTAGTAGGTGTTTTTCTTGTCGGTCAAAAACAATCTGAAACCACATATTCCCTGGATGAAATGATGACTTTGGGAACTTTGGCAAATCAAATTGCCGTTGCTATTGAAAATGCCCGTTTATACACAATTGAACAGAATCGTCGGGAGGAATTAGGAAAGCTCTATAATATGTCCCGCCAATTGGTTGCTTCCGATGATACCGAAGCCATGATGAAAACGATTGCCAAGTTTGCGACCGAAAGCATCAATGTAACATATTCAAGAATTTTAACAAAAGATGACACAGGAATTTTTACATGCCGAGCGGCTTATCCGGCACGAAATTTAAACCCGATAATCGAAGTGAATCAAATACAATTCCTTACTTCGCAACCATTTTTCAAGATTCCTTTTGAGAGAGGAAATCCGATAGTTATTGAGAATTCTGATCCGTTCATTTCAGACGAAATTAAGAAAGTCTTGTTTTTAGATTTCGCTACTAGTGTTTGTTTGTATCCTTTAAAAGTCGTCGATGAATTCGTTGGATTGCTATTGCTAAGTGAGGAAAGAAAAACTGCCCGAGAGCCTTTTGATGCCAACAAACTGCAATTGATTAGTCTGGTGGCAGATCAGGCAGCGAGCGCAATTCGTAGAGCTAGTTTGCATGAGCAACTGGAAGCCAACTATATGCAGACCGTTATTGCTCTGGCTAATGCGGTTGATGCGCGTGATAAATATACCGAAGACCATAGTATCCGGATGGAAAAATACGTTGAAGAAATAAGCCTAGATTTTGGTTTTTCTGAGGACCAGATTCAAACGATGCGATGGTCAGCGAGATTACATGACATCGGAAAAATAGGAATCCCGGATGGTATTTTGAGTAAACCTGGGGTTTTGGACACGATGGAGTGGGTTGAAATGCGCAAGCATCCGGTCATTGGATATAACATTTTGGCACCGATAAAGAAAATGTCAAATGTAGGACCGATTATCCTCGCTCACCATGAAAAATATGATGGTACAGGATATCCGAATGGTTTGAAAGGTGAAGAAATTCCGCTTGGTGCAAGAATTCTGACTGTTGTTGATTCGTATATCGCCATGACGGATAACCGCATTTATCGAAAAAGCAGATCACACGAAGAAGCAATCAACGAATTGATTGCTTGTAGTGGGACACAATTTGATCCAAAAGTTGTTCAATTGTTCTTAGATCTATTCAAAAAAAATAATTGTAATTGACGATATGGTTTTTAACTCATCTCACAGGAAAAATTTTTTCTTAACAAGATTGAAATTTTTCCCCTTTATTAACATTTGTCCTTTACAATGAAAAAATGAAAAAAATTATGACTATTGTCTTTCTTCTTTTCTTTTGTTTTTCTTGCACACCACAAAAAAAAGAGGAATTACTTGTCGATACGCCAACAAAATTACCATCTATTACTCCAACGAACACACTTACTTCTACACCCTCCGCGACAAATAAACCGACATTTACTAGCACCTCCACTCTAACTGCAACCATCACAAAGACTCCAACAATTACAAAAACAGCCACGATTACACCATCACCAACATTCGATTTCCCGGATGTGAAAGTTAATACGCAAGCACATTGTCGATACGGACCATCCAGTGCTTATCTTCATGCAGCAGATTTGTACGTTGGAGATACAGGAACTGTTCGTGGAAGGTATGTAAACAGTAACTGGTTGCATGTAAAATTTGATAAATTGAATTATTGGTGTTGGGTTTCACCTAGCGTGTTGGATATTGTTGGTGATCTTAACAGCGTTCGATTTATCGAACCTGATTTAATATCAATTGGATCAAATATGTACGGTCCACCACAAAATGTTTTTGCGGTACGCAATGGCGACGAGGTTACGATCTCCTGGTCTCAAATGCCTATGACCGAGGATGATGACCGTGGATATTTCATAGAAGCCTGGGTATGTCAAAATAACGCATATATTTGGTGGACGGTATCTTTCCCTGATCAATATACAACCTCATATTCGGTTATAGATCAGGCAGGTTGTAATTTCCCTTCATCCGGGAAAATTTCCACCGTTGAAAAACATGGTTATTCACAACCAGTGGTTATTTCCTGGCCATAATATTCGGAAATGATGCAAAAACTAAAATTCTACATCCGATTTATAAAAATCTTTTTATTATTTACGTTATTAATGGTTGTTGCTTGCAAACCATTTCAAAATAATCCAACTGAAATATCGAATACATTGCTTTCGAATCCAACAAGCACGGAAACAATATCTCCTACATTTACAGCTTCTTCAACAATAACACCAACTTTTACAAGAACTGCAACCATTACTTTTACTCCTACTTCCACGCAAACTCTTAGTCCTACACCATCACCTACGATTACAGCAACTTATAGCATTCTCAGAGGCGAAGTAAATATTGCGCATGTAAGTTGTTTTTATGGTCCTCATAAGTCATATTTATATAAATATGGTTTGGTTGGTGGGAGTAATCTTGAAATTATTGGAAGAAATATTGATACAAATTATATTGAAATCCGGGCAATCGGCGGAACAAATCCATGCTGGATGAATTCTGAATGGATGAATATTAAAGGCAGTTTGGAGACAATTCAACCGATTAATCCAGAAGACGTTGCTCTTCCCCAATCGCCATATTATGGACCTGTTTCCGGGGTTTCTGCGATCCGGGAAGGAGAAACTGTTACCATTTCCTGGAACTTTTTATATATCAGTCCAGGCAAAGATTCCTTACAATTTCCTTATTTGGTTGAAGCATGGATTTGTCAAGATGGAAAATTGATTTTTTCGCCAACAGGTTCCTGGACGAATACAACCAGTTTTACAGATCAATCCGGATGCGAAGAAAAATCACATGCAAGAGTTTATGGAGTCGAAAAACATGGCTACACATTACCCGTTGAAGTTCCATGGCCATCCATAAGTGAATAATCTCCTTAGATTTTGAATTCTATTCCTTAGGCCAGGATACAAATTTTTCGAAGACCGTTATACTCAATGGAAAATTAAACGGTTAAGGTGTGTAATGATTGCTAGACTCAGAAAAATTTACTCCGAGTATCCAAAGAAGTTTTGGGTAGTTGTAGGCGTTTCATTTATTGACAGGATTGGGGGCACATTACTTTTTCCGTTTTTTTCACTGTACCTGACACAGAAATTTGGTGTCGGGATGACGCAGGCCGGAATAATTTTAGGCATTTTTTCGATTTCAGGTTTATTTGGCGGCATGATTGGTGGTGCACTTACAGATAAATTCGGGAGACGCAAGCTAATTTTGTTTGGGCTAATTTTTAGTGCAATCAGCACACTTTCTTTGGGCTTGGTGGATGATTTTTCAATCCTTTACCCTTTGGCAATCTTGATTGGTTTATTATCAGAATTCTCTGGTCCGGCACACGGTGCAATGATTGCAGATATTCTGCCCGAATCGCAGCGAACGGAAGGATTCGGTCTATTACGGGTTGTAGGTAATTTGGCGTGGATTATTGGACCAACAATAGGTGGCTTCGTTGCAAATTATTCCTTTTTAGCCTTGTTTATTATCGATGCAATTATTAGTTGTATAGTTGCTCTTTTATTTTATTTGTTCATGCCTGAGACAAGACCTCAAGTTTTAGAAACGCAAACACATGAAAGTATTTTTGCTTCATTCAAAGGTTATGGTCAGGTATTTAAAGATTATGCTTTTATGGCATTTCTGTTTGCAGGAATTTTAATGGGTTTGGTTTACCAGCAAATGTACAATTCCCTATCCGTATTTTTACGCGATCATCATGGAATTAATCCAAGTGGGTATGGATTCTTATTAACGACCAGCGCCATAACTGTCATACTTTTCCAATTCTGGGTAACAAGAAAAATTAAAGGAAGTCCACCATTTCTATTAATGGCGTTTGGTACAATTTTTTACACAATCGGCTTCAGCTTGTTTGGTTTTGTTTCAGCATATTGGCTATTCATGCTGGCGGTATTCATCATCACGATTGGCGAAATGATCATTATGCCAACATCACAATCATTAGCAGCGAATTTTGCTCCAATCGACAAAAGAGGGAGATATATGGCTGTTTATGGTCTGATTTGGATGCTTCCTGCCACGATAGGTCCGTCCTCCGCTGGTTTTATCCTTGACAATTACAATCCAAATTTGCTCTGGTATATTGGCGGAATATTATGCTTGTTTTCAACCTTATTCTTTTACTTATTGCATTTACGAATTGGGAAACAAAATCGGTTTACCGCAGTTCCAGTCGAACAAAAAATGGATGTTGCTGAAATTTAGGCATATTGACTATAACTGGAATAAAAGTTTTATTTCTATAAACTACGTATTGCCCTATTATATTTCTTTACATCAATCTAAAAAATTCTTACAATATTGTTGTAAGAATTTTTAGTTCCGAATTCACATTTAATATTTATGGAGGTCTAAATGCGCTATGCAATTGCGGGTACAGTATTGCAATCACTTGAAATCGAATTGACACAAGGTGAATCTATCTTTACAGAATCCGGGGGGATGTCCTGGATGACAGATGGTATTGAAATGGAAACGAACACAAAAGGTGGATTAATGTCAGGGCTTGGTCGAGCGTTGGCTGGAGAATCTTTGTTCATGACGACTTATACATGTAGTGCCCCAACAGCAATGATAACCTTTACTCCCGAAGCACCAGGTAAAGTTTTGCCGATTCAATTAGCCCCGGGTCAAATGATTATTGCCCAAAAAGATTCTTTCATGTGTGCTCAATCATCTGTAAAAATGGAAATCCATTTTCGGAAAAAATTAGGAACGGGATTATTTGGTGGTGAAGGTTTCATTCTCCAAAAATTGACTGGCCCCGGCATCGTTTTTCTGGAAATACCCGGAGAAGTTAAAGAATTTAATCTGGCCGCTGGCCAAAGATTAAAAGTTGATCCTGGTCACATCGCTGCTTTCGATCCATCAGTAAATTATGAAATCACTTCTGTAAAAGGAATAAAAAATATAATTTTTTCAGGAGAAGGCTTATTCCTGGCATCATTAACCGGTCCGGGACGGGTTTGGCTGCAAACTATGCCGCTTTCAAACCTCGCACAGGCATTATTGAAATATATTCCGACCAAAAGTAGTTGAGCTGATCAATACGCCGGTGAAATTCATATCCGGCGTATTGATTTTTAAATTTCATAAAAGAGATTTTCATTTGCCGGATATTAAGGTAAATCATCACAATACAAAATTTTGTTTCATCATGATTTCAAATAAATTAATTTTTAACCATTGAGGTTTGAGTATGGCAAAACATCTTGTTTTGGTTGCCGGTAATATTGGATCAGGGAAAACATCACTGACAGAGCGAATTGGATCGCGGCTGGGGTGGCGAACTGCATTTGAGTCAGTTTCAGATAATCCTTATCTACCAGATTTTTATCAGGAAATGGCTAAGTGGTCATTTCACTTACAAGTTTTTTTCCTAGGTCATAGGGCAGAACAGCATCTTGAAATGGCAGATGATCCCAGGTCAGCGATAATAGATCGCAGTATTTACGAAGATGCCTTCATTTTTGCCCGGGCATTGCATGATATGGGAAATATTTCGGAGAGAGATTTTCATACTTACCAAAAAATTTATCAAATGATAGTTCGCACATTGCCAGCACCAGCTTTACTGGTCTATTTAAACGCCCCGGTGGAGATTCTGGTGGACAGAATTAAGAGACGAGGAAGAAGCATAGAATCTGGCATTAGCCCGGATTATTTAAAACGGCTGGAGAACTATTATGAAGAATGGTTACAATCATTTGATTTGTGCCCTGTCTTAACTATTAAAACTGATGATCTGGATTTCGTCCATAAACCAAAACATTTAGATCTGGTTGTTCGCAGAATTCAGGATATGTTGTCCGGAAAAGAAGAAATGGTTTTTACGGAATAATCCAAGGAAAATATCTTAAATTTATTTATTTTTGGCGTTGTGTTCCGATTAATATTAATTTATTACTGCAAAAATTCAGGATTTGAAAACGGATATGGGTAATATCGAAGTAAATATCAGGTCATTTTTTGATTCTGCTGACATTGACTTTGCTTTTGAAATGACAAGTAAGGAAAAATGGCATAGTGAATCGAAAATTGAACTGCTTTCTTTTTTCGATTATGATCGACATGGTTGTTTTATCGCAGAAGTCGATGGCATAAAAGCAGGTATTTGCATAGCCACTGCTTACACCAAAAATGGATTTATCGGTGAATTAATTGTATCGCCAAAATTTCGTAAAAACGGGATTGGTTCAGCTTTGATGCAGAAAGCAATCCACTTTTTACAGGACAAAAACATTAAAAATATTTATTTAGACGGTGTCGTAAATATCGTACCGTTATATAAGAAATTGGGTTTCCAGGAAATTTGTCGCTCTCTCCGTTTTTTTGGCGAAATAGAACCATCGATTAGTTCTTCAGTTTCTGAAATTAGTCATCAGGAATTGGAGGAGATATTAAATATCGACAGAGTTTGTTTCAATGAAGACCGGAGTTATTTCTTGATCAGGAGATTAATTAATTATCCTCATCTTTGTTTAAAGTTAAGCATCAATCATTCCATCCAGGCATATTTATTCGGGAGGGAAGGAAATGGCGGCTGGATTTCTGCTGGTCCGGTTGTGAGCCTTAATGGTCCAAATGATGCGATACTGCTTTTGAAATCATTTCAGGAAAGGATTGGTTTTCAACCATTTAGTATTGGAATTTTGGAAAACCAAAAAGATATGATTTACCAATTGATTCAAAGTGGATTGAAACCAGTTCCTGATCCGCCTTTACGTATGATGCTGGGTTTCGAACGCATTATTTTTGAAGACCAACGATGTATTGCCATTGGTTCTCCTGCTAAAGGATAACAAATCTTATAAAATGAAAGTTTTTAATTGAGTGATTTTGAATCTTTCAACTAATCCCGTAAATTAAACCGGAAATCTCTCGGGGGTAGGGTCACCAATTTATCGTCCCAGACAAAAGTCTTTTCATTTCTGGTGAAATTGAAAGCTACCCGGTTATTCCCGCGCTGGCTTACAATGACACCATCCGGTAAATCAAGGATACTTCCACAACCTTCCCGTTGGATTAGATATTTCATAATGGCTCTAAGTTGTTCAAATGTCGGATAGAACCCTAAATAATAAACGTTTCCTGCTCCGAATGAATGTACTGTAAACGCTGCTTTTCCAGCAAGTGGACCACCTAAATATCTTGCAAGGATGTTCACTCCTTCATCTGCTTCAGGTGTAATCGCTTCAATCCAGGTACCGGCATCCCCACCCAATTCCGGTATTTCCGATCGTATTGTAAACCGGACGAATTCCGGAAGAGATTGCCAGTTCTGAACTTTTCCACCCACCAAATTCAATAATTGACCGGGGAAAGATTCTTCGATGACAATATTTGACTCATTCTTAAATCCAGAACGAGGTCCAAATAAAACAGAACCTCCTTGTGCCACAAAACCCTCCAGTTGTGAAACCAATTCAGGATCTGTAAGGTAAAGAACTGGAACAATCAATAGGCGATATTCACTTAAATCGGATTCGTAACTCGTTATATCAGTTGCTACACCTAAGGAAGTAAGAACGCGATAATAACTGAACAACAATCGAATATACGAAAAATCTTTTCGATGTGGTTGGTCTTTCAGTGCCCAAATATCATCATAACGAGATAATATAGCAACTTTGGAAGTTAATGCAACTTCATCTAATTGCATCAGCACTGGAGCTTCTGGCAGCATGTTTGAAATTTCATGATACCCATTATCTGGAGAACCATCGTGGCGCAATATTCCGGATTCTAATTGATCAGAAGTAAATCTGGATGCCCTCCAGCTTGAAAATAAGATGGATTCAGCCCCACAAGTAACTGCATGCCACGTCCAAAGCCGAACTGCCCCAATACGTATTCCAGGATTGATATTTCCCCAATTGGTATGGCCACATTGTTGTTCCATCACCCAATAAGGTGCGTTCTTAAATCCACGTGTGCAAGTATGGAAAAAGCCTGTGATATACGGATCACCAACATCATAAACAAAATCCGTAATTTGGTCTCGTGGTTCATATAATACTTTTGATAATAATTCGGAATTACCAGTGGGATAAGAATTGAAAGAAGAAAAATCCAAATCTCCCGCAATCTTAAAATAATCAATTTCATAATTTGAAAACGAAAAATTATGGGTTACGAATTGATTGGTTGTAAAAGTTCTGATTGTGTCGATTTGTAATTTTTGATATTTGACAATTGAATCAGAACAAAATCGCTGGTAATCCAACATATACGAAGGATTTCCACCTAAAATCGTCATTATAGGGGAAGTAATCTCATCCCAATCCCCGAATTCATTCCCCCAATAACGAGTCCCCCATTTCTCATTTAGGATATCCAGAGACTGATAACGGTTCTTTAGCCAATCACAAAAATTCTTTACGCAATTCTCACAACCACATTGTGCTTTACTCTCTATAGAAAACTTGTCATCAATTTGCCAACCAACAATTTTTTGATTTCCACCATAACGCTTGGCTAATTCAGAAACGATATTATAGGTAAATTCAATAAATGCTGGATGATTAACACAAAAACCTTCTATATACCCAAATTCGGATTTTTTTACAATCTCCGGGTATTCTTTTATCAACCAGGTTGGTGGTTTCGCGGTAGGTGTTACAATAACAATCTCAAGACCTTCTGTTGAGAAAATTTTAATTATCTCATCCAACCATGACCATTGATAATTCCCCTTGGCAGGTTCAAGCTTTGACCACGAAAAGCCTCCAACTCGAACAATGCGCAGACCTAAATTTCTCATTAATTTGGCATCAATTTGCCATCGTTCTTCCGGCCACTGTTCAGGATAATAACAAACACCTAATCGCATATTCGGTTATTCCTTCCGTTCCAATTAAAATTGGAAATTCAACAACAGTCTGGTAAAAAAATTTGCTAAGAATTTTGGACAAAACAATATTAGGATTATCACATTTATTATATATTTTTTAAATAGTGTGGGGGCAAAAGGGGAATACGTATTATTGATAGGAAGTGCCCATTAGATTCATAACACCCGGATTATGCAACTTTTTTGAAGATCATGCGTATATTATTTTGAAAAGATACATTCAGGAGCAATCGTGATTGACATCGCGAACAACATACTATCAAAGGCGAAAAAAGGTGATGATTCTGCTTTTACACAAATTGTCGAAGCTTTTCAAACACCTGTATTTAACCTGTGTTATAGAATGTTAGGCGATGGAAAAGAAGCAGAAGATGCCGCCCAGGAAACATTTTTAAGAGCACATCAAGCGATATCAAAATATGATTCTAACCGGTCTTTTGGAACATGGCTTCTATCAATTGCAGCACATTATTGTATAGATCAACAAAGAAAAAGGAAATTACCTATATCGGATATCGATGAATATTTGGAGGAAACAGCCGCAGATCGGAATATACCTAATCCAGAATCGGTTGCAATAGAAAAAGAAAGGCATTCTCAAATACAGAAATTTTTATTAACTTTACCTGAATTTGACCGAGCAGCAATTATCTTAAGGTATTGGTATGAATATTCAGAAGAGGAAATATGTCAAACTTTAGATATTTCCATAAGTGCTGTCAAGAGCCGGTTACACCGGGCAAGGCGTAAACTGGCAAAAATATTAGAAACCAATGACCCGGCGGGGAACCGGGTGGAAAGGATGAAAAATGGGTCACCAGCCTTTTGAGGATTGGATTTTAGACGATTTTTCAATTACAAACGAACAGGAAGACAGATTACAAGAACATTTGCAAAAGTGCCCGGATTGTAATCGCTTATCAGATTCCTGGAAAAAAATAGAAATTCATTTAGATTCCGTAGAAATGATCTCCCCTAAACCAGGTTTTGTTAGCAGATTTCAAGCAAATCTGATCACCCGGAAATCAGAAGAATTTCAAATGCAATCAATAAAATCACTCTTAATTATCGGAAGTTCCGTGCTATTTATTATGGGCTTATTAATTTTATGGCTATTTTTAACGAAAACACCAGGCGAGATCATTGTAGGTGGCGTATCTATGTTTGCTGGAATAACTGACACATTTATTAACCTTCGATCCATGTCGTTTCGATTGATACAAAATCTGCCACCATACTTGCCCCCTATATTATTAATTTTTACATTAGGCTGGGGAATGATCATTTCTTTAATTTGGGGATTGACCATTTGGCGATTTTCACGTAGAGGAGTTGAACAAAAATGAAGAAAAAGATCTTAATTCACATCACATTATTAATCCTTTTTCTCTTCACATTTAACTATTCTTCCGTATTTAGTCAAACAGAAAATCCACCTGACATCAATGAGGATAAAGTTGTCATTGGACAAACATTTATTTTAAATGAAAACCAAATCCTAAATGGTGAATTAGCTGTTATTGGTGGCACCGTAATACTTAAAGAGGGTTCAGCGGTAAATGGAGATATAGCAATTATTGGTGGTGTAATCGAAATAGAAGGAAGCGTGAATGGAGATATCCAGGCTTTAGGTGGGACAATTTCGCTATTAAGTACTGCTCACGTAACTGGGTCTGTCTATAATTTCAGCACCAATCTCACGCAAGCTGAGGGTGCAATTATTGAAGGTCAACAGATAGCAAGTTTACCGTTTGATTTTGACTTCGGTGAGTTTGGAACCCCAAATACACCAGAAATACCCAAAACGGATACCTCAACCGGACTCGGATTTATTGGTAAATTTTTATGGGCAATTTTGCAAATTTTGGCTATGGGTGCACTTGCGATGGTTGTGGTCTTAATCGCTCCCAAACCTACTGACCGCATTTCACGTTCAATCAATAAGCAACCTTTCGTTCATTGGGGTATAGGATTATTGACCTCATTTACAGCCCCAGCAGTTTTCTTAGTTCTTATCGTGACTATACTATTAATTCCGCTCAGCATTATTGGAATAATTGTTTATTCAATCGCAATGCTTTTTGGATGGATTTCACTTGGATACACAATTGGGAAGAAATTATTTGCGTCAAATTCCAAATCACTTTCTCCTGCGTTATTAGCTGGATTGGGAACAATATTTCTTACGACAGTGGCTAGATTGGGAGCCGTCATACCATGTGTCGGTTGGTTAATTGGTGCCGTTTTATCACTATTTGGTTTAGGTGCCGTCATTTTAACCAGATTTGGAACGCGAGATTATCCAGTTAATGAAACAGATTATCCTAACAATATGTCCTCTTCTCGACCAATACCTGTAAATAACCAGGAAGTTGGTTCGATTCTTGCAAATGTTAACAAAGATCTAGGAGAAGATTTACCAGATGATTTTGATGAAGATATTATTGGAGAAGAATCCGTAAATGAATTTAATGAATTCAACCCGGAACAAGAAAACGATAAGGATGGAAAGGGAGAATAATATGAAAAAGTATTTATTAATTTTTGCAAGCATCTTATTAATTACATCGATAGCATGTTCATTTAGCGTTGATGTACCTAAGGTAAAAACCGGCGACACCAAAATAATGGAAATTAACGAAGAAATTCCAACTGACCAGGAAAATGGTGGAATAAGTATTTTTATGGGTGGTGGAACACTTGCAATCAACCCAGGCGAAAATGGCTGGGTAACCGGCACAGTTGAGTACAATGTTCCAATTTGGTCTCCAGAAATTACTCGCCAGGGGAATTCTTTGGAAATTTCACAGGAAACAAAAGATAATCTTAGTCTTCCTACAGAAAAAGTGAAAAATGACTGGAAAGTAAATATTGGGATGTTCCCAACTGATTTAGTGATTAAAGCAGGGGCTTATCAAGGCCAATTACAATTAGGTGGAATTCCACTAACCTCATTGGATATTACAGATGGTGCCAGCCAGGCAGATGTTGTTTTTGATAAAGAAAATCCGGTTGTTATGTCATCTTTGAACTATAAAACTGGTGCTTCGCAAATCAATTTAGAAGGACTTGGTTTTGCCAATGCCGAATCAATTAATTTTGATGGCGGAGCTGGCTCATATACTTTTGATTTTTCTGGTCCAATACAGAGAGATTTGAATGTAAACATTAATTACGGATTAGGTGATGTAAAAATCATTATTCCAAAAGGTGTCCCCGCTGTGGTTACAGTTGAAGGCGGATTAAATAACGTAGAACTTTTTGGGACCTGGAATATTCAAGGAAATGATTATGAATTAGCAGGAACCGGTCCAAAAATTACATTTGTAGTAAAAATGGGATTGGGAAATCTTCAATTAATCAGTAGGTAAAGTACAAAGTAATCAAAACGTCTGGACTATTCCAGACGTTTTTTTATTTAATTCACATTTTAGGTATAATCACTTTTTGTTATTAAAATTTCATACTTTTGAGTAGATTATTTTGGATTTTGAAATCAAATTATCACTGATCATTATCGGTTTAACGTATTTGGGGATAGCAGTAGGTGAATTTCCACCTTTTAGGTCTAATCGAACTACCATTGCCTTGATAGGTGTAGGAATATTGGTAGTATCAGGAGTACTAAAAGTAGATGAATTCCTGCAATTTATCGATATTGATACAATCATTTTATTATTTTCAATGATGATAATCAATGCGAATTTGCGGTTTTCTGGTTTTTTCCAGCTCGCAGCTCATAAAGTGATTCGAATTTCCAGATCTCCAAAAATGTTGTTGTTGTCAACCATTTTCTTATCTTCGTTATTGAGTGCAATTTTTCTTAACGACACGATTTGTTTGATACTCACTCCTTTTATCATTGAGATCACAAAATCGTTAAAAAGAAATCCTATCCCTTATTTGATCGCTTTAGCGACAGCAGCCAATATCGGGTCTGTAGCAACATTAACTGGTAACCCTCAGAACATGATTATTGGGGTTAGTTCCAATATTTCATATTTAGCTTTTCTAAAAGCACTTAGTCCTATTGCATTAATCTCATCAATTGGAATTTGGTTAATTCTTGTCTTGATTTATCCAAAAGAGTTTACAAATAACCCATTCGAACAGAATATTGAAAAGAATGTAAAAATTTATAAACCATTATTCCAAAAAAGTCTGATCATTATTTCTGGTTTATTAATCGCATTTCTAATCGGGCTGCCTATCTCAACTGCGGCTTTTATAGCTGCGTGCGCTTTATTGATAACCCGCAGAATCAAACCTGAAAAGGTTTTTATGGAGATTGATTGGGGTATTTTGGTCTTCTTTTCATCGTTGTTCATTCTAACTGGAGTTTTAAATGAAAGCGGAGCCATTACTTTGTTGTTCAGTCAATGGAATATCTCAGATCATTTAAATCTACCGAGCATTACATTCTCGAGTATTGTGTTAAGTAACCTCGTTTCAAATGTCCCTGCAGTTTTACTTTTGAAGCCAATAATCACCGGGTTGGCAAACCCGGATCCTGCCTGGCTTACATTAGCATCATCATCGACTTTAGCTGGGAATTTAACTTTACTAGGCTCAGTCGCTAATTTAATCGTAGCAGAAAGCGCAGCGCATAGAAAAATAACGTTGACCTTTTGGGAATATACACGCGCAGGAATTTTAATTACAATTTTTTCTTTCGTGGTTCATTTTATTTGGATGAGTTTATTCGTCTGGTAAATTTTCTGAATAATAATTGTTTTTTTCAATGATTTTGTAAACACTATCCGGTAAATAATACCGATATGGTTTATTGAAACTTATTCGTTTTCGAATTTCATTTGAAGCAATTTCCAATAATGGTGCATCAATAAAAATCAATTTATTTATAACTCCAGGTAATGCATTTTCGAGCTGGCCCATGTTTACCTTGTCACCAGGTCTGCGCATCACGCCTAGCCCGGTTAATTGACCAAGAAGTTCATGGGGATGAAACCAATTTGGAAAATCGTGTAAAGAATCTCCCCCAATTAAATAAAAAATCTCAGCGGATGGATTTTGTTTCTTAATAATTTTTACTGTGTCCACCGTATAATGTGGTCCAGGCCGATCCAAATCGGCTCGTGAAAATTGAAACGATTTATTGTTACGAATTGCTGCTTTGACTAATAAACAACGAATTTCAATTGGTGTGAGTCTTTGAGCGCGTTTATGAGGTGGGTCCGGAGTAAGGACCCAATACAATCGATCTAACCCCAATTGATCTAATGATTCTTCAGCAAGAATTAAATGACCAAGATGTGGTGGATCGAATGTTCCACCAAATATGCCAATCCTTTTGATTAATCCTGCCATTCCAATTCAAAATCTCCGATAAAGACGCTTTCGCCTTCTTCGATCCCAACTGCACGCAAAGCCTCATCCACACCTAGAGTTGTCATTAATTTTTGAAAACGTCTGATGGATCCATCATGTTCCCAATATGTCATCTGAGCAGCGCGTTCTATCGCCTTACCGTGTACTCGGTATCCTTCTTCAATCCGTTCAATTGTATAATCCATCGGATCTGCTTCAGGTTTGTAAACTGGGATTTTTTCTTCTGTTTTAATTTCTGGAGCATTTCGAACCATTTCCAATGATTTCCAAAGGACTGGCTTCACATCCTGGCGAGTCAAAGCAGAAATTGCCATCGCTTCATAACCTCGCTTTTTGAGTGCTTTTTTAAGATTAGGCCAGAGTGCTTTTACTTCTTCCAAATCAATTTTATTCACAACAACCAGTTGTTGCTTTTCAGCTAATTGAGGATCAAACAAAGCCATTTCTGAGTTGATTTGCGAAAAATCTGCCAATGGATCTGCAGAAGCACCATCTAGCAAGTGAATAATTACTTTGGTTCGTTGAATATGTCGTAAAAACGAATCGCCCAAGCCAGCACCCTGATGTGCTCCTTCGATGATCCCAGGAATATCTGCAAATACCAGACTATTATCTGAGTCAAGTTCTGAAACCCCCAAATTTGGTTCAAGCGTTGTAAAAGGGTAATCTGCAATTTTTGGTGTTGCATTGGTAACTGCTGTCAAAAAACTGGATTTTCCCGCATTCGGAACACCGACTATACCCACATCAGCAATGAGTTTTAAGACCAGTCTTAGATTTTTTTCTTCACCTGGTTCACCTTTTTCCCCCACTCTTGGTACTTGATGGCGAGCACTTACAAAATGGACATTCCCCCTTCCGCCTCTTCCACCTTTACAAATTCGTAATTCCTGATCACGATCAACCAAATCCCCCAGCAAATCTCCTGTTTCAGCGTCGTAAACAATGGTTCCCGGAGGTACAGGAATTACCAGGTCCTTTGCTGACCGGCCAGTCATTTTTTGTCTAGCGCCATTTTTTCCATCATCTGCTACATATTTCTCTTTATAACGAAACGCATTTAATGTATTTAAGGTATGAAGAACCTTTAAAACTACATCACCTCCGCGACCGCCATCTCCCCCATCAGGACCACCACGTGGCACGTATTTTTCACGACGGAAATGAACTGCACCATCTCCACCCTTACCAGACTTTACATTAATTTTTGCTTCATCAATAAACATATTTTTTTCCAAAAATCAGAGACCGGGATTTTTCCCGATCTCTGAATGTATTTATTTTTTTTTATGCGCCAAATTTGTTTTTTAAGATTTCAAACAAGGTTGGTTGCCCAATTTCCTGCAACTCATAACGAACACGCTGCATGGGTTTGGTTATCTTAATAATTCGATTCAAATCAATTGGTGTTCCTGACAATACCAGGTCGACATCAGAATTATTAATTGTTTCTTCAAGATCTTTCATCTGATCAGCCCCATAACCCATCGCGGGTAATATGGTTCCAGTATTTGGATATTTCTTATATGTATCCAGGATTGTTCGAACAGCAAATTGTCTTGGATCAACAATCTCCTTTGCACCAAATCGACGGGCTGCGACAAAAGCTGCTCCGTATTTCATTTCGCCATGTGTTAAAGTTGGTCCGTCCTCAACTACAAGTACGCGTTTTCCACGTATCGATTCAGGATCATCCACAAATAAGGGTGAAGCGCCTTCGATGACGATAGCATCCGGATTTAATCGATGAATATTATTGCGAACCTGGATTACTGCTTCCGGATCAGCTGTGTCAACCTTATTAATCACAAATACATCGGCGTGAATGGTATTGGTCTCACCAGGGTAATACGAAGATTCATGACCTGCACGATGTGGATCAACGACAACGATTGCTAAATCTTCTTTATAGAATGAAAAGTCGTTGTTTCCGCCATCCCAAAGAATAATATCCACTTCCTGTTCAGCCTGGCGTAGAATTGC
>CAZPIM010000003.1:104013-105175 GCA_964586385.1 uncultured Anaerolineaceae bacterium | reverse complement strand
CTTCAATGTTCGGGATCTGTGTTGCAGTAAAAGCAACTACCTGATAGTCAGGATTTTCGCGAAAGTAAACATTAAAGTTGTGAAAGTCGCGCCCAGCAGCGCCCATAATAAGGGTTCGAATGGTCATAAATTTTTTCTCCTTTTTGAATTAGAATAAACCATCGGTTCACATCGCTTCTGGGGCTGTGATGCCCAGCAAAGCCAGACTGTTTTCAATCGTCTGACGGGTTGCCATAACTAAACGTAATCTAGCTTTTCGGACCGGTTCTTCCACTTGCAAAACCGGACATTGAGAATAAAAATCATTAAACTTTTTTGCCAAATCATAGGCATAATTCGCTATCTGAATTGGTCGAAATTCACTGGCAGCCCGCTCCACTTCCCTTGGAAATCTGGAAATTACATCGATCAGTTCAATTTCCTGCGCAGTTAATGCATAGGTAGGTTTAATGGAGTCGATGATTAATGCGCCTGCTTTGCGTAAAATGCTGCCAGTTCGTACGTATGCATATTGGATGTAAGGTGCAGCCTGACCATTAAAATCAAGGGCTGATTCCCAGTCAAAAGTTACTATTTTGGTATTCTCCCTGGCTAACATGGGATATTTTAATGCGCCAATTCCAACTGCTTTTGCAGTTTCCAACTTTTTTTCTTCAGATAAATCCGGGTTTTTCTGTTGAACCACCTGATATGCCCTTTGAGTTGCTTCTCTTATGAGGTCTTCAAGAAGTACAACTGTTCCTTCTCGCGATGACATCACCACATTTCCGGGTAAGCTGACTAATTCGTAAGCAATGTGTTTACATTGATTTGCCCATGGATAACCGGCAATTTCCATTGTTTTAAAGACTTGCTGAAAATGCAAAGATTGGCGAACATCAACAACATACAGTGATAGTTTTAACTTTGGATAATCCTCAAATTTCTGTTTAGCCAATGCCAGATCTTCAGTAGCATACAACGCAGTTCCATCTGATCGCAAGGCAACAAAAACACGGTATTTTTCTTTATTTAATCCGAGGATTTCATCAATTTTTACTATGACTGCGCCTTCAGGTCGCTCATCCAAGGCAATTTTTTTATCAATCAAATTCTGGACAATAATTTTTCCCGGTATTTCCATTTGACTGTTGAAATAATATTTGTCAAAGTGAATATCCAA
>CAZPIM010000003.1:97861-103913 GCA_964586385.1 uncultured Anaerolineaceae bacterium | reverse complement strand
TGCAAGCCCATATCACCAGGATAATTTGAACGAATGACATCATAACCGGCAAAATCAAGGATCCTGGCAAGAGTATCACCCAATATAGCGCTTCGTAAATGCCCGACATGAAATGCTTTATGCGTATTTGGTTGAGAAAACTCAACCATAACAAGTTCATTTTTTTGCGCAACCCGTCCAAAATTATTTGAATCTTGAATAACCTGATCAATAACCTGTTGCGAATACTCAGCCTGAGAAAAATAGATATTCAAATATCCGTTGACTGCTTCAGTCTTCTCAAATCCTTCAGGTACCCCTATGAAATTGGAAATTTTTTCGGCTAAGGATTTAGCAAAATCCGGAACGTTTATTTTTGTAGAACTTTGACGCGCAAAAGCTGCAGCTAAGGCAAACATTGATGTGGAAATCCCCCAATGTCCACTAAAAGGAATCCAATTCCATTGAGGAAGGAATTCAGGTAAACCTTCTGCTTTGCAATAATTACTTATTAGATTTTCTACCTGTGTGCATTCTTTTTCGAACATTTTTTTCCCATTAAAAATATTTTTTTTAGCCAAATGATTATATCATGATGAAATGGTGTAGTTTAAAACTATTTTCTGACATTTATAAAACCACGAAGAATCCATTCTGTTTTAAACCAAAAGCAGGAGATTGGTTTTCTCCTGCTACAGGTATTTTTTTATAGATAAAAATTACGCGTCGATTTTTTGGGAAGTTGCCAATTGTTTCATCAGGCGACTTTTTCGACGAGCAGCATTATTTTTGTGGATAATCCCTTTTTGAGCAGCTTTATCTAATGCTTTGATAGCATCCTTTACAGATGTTACAGCATCAGCCTGTTCTCCACTTACAATTGCTTTGCGTGCTTTTGAAATATAGGTACGGGCTCGGCCACGAAATACACGATTGAGAATACGTTTTTTCTCATTTTGCTTGTTACGTTTTATTGCAGATTTTATATTAGCCAATTTATTTCCTCCAATTCGCCTTTTAAGAAATTTATTCTTGAGAGGGAACTGTTTGTCCAAAATAGTTACTTACGAAGGGCAGCCTGCCTATTATATCAGAATTGTTAAAAATGGGAAGGAACAATTTTTTGCAATTTTTATATCCATTTATCATTCCTTCATCCGATAATTTTATCGATCCAATAAAGCAGCCAAACCAGGCAAGATTTTTCCTTCCAGCATTTCTAATGAGGCCCCCCCACCGGTTGATATGTGGGATACTTCATCGGATAATCCGGATTGGTTAATTGCAGCAACTGAATCACCACCACCAATTACAGAAATGGAATTGGAATTCGCTACAGATTGAGCAACACCAAAAGTACCTTTTGCAAAATTTGGCATTTCAAATACACCCATCGGACCATTCCAAACTATCGTCCCTGATTTTTCTATCACTTTAGAAAATTCAATAATCGTTTCTGGTCCAATATCCAATACTCTCCAACCATCTGCCACAGGTCCAACTGGAATTGTTTTGATTTCAGCTTCATTATCAAAAGCATTTGCAATAACAAGATCAACAGGCAGGTGTAGTTTTGACCCACCTTTACTAAGCAATTCCTTTGCAATAACTAACGATTCATCTTCCACCAAAGAATCACCCATAGCAAAGCCCTTTGCCTTTAGAAAGGTGTTTGCCATACCACCACCGATCAAGACTGCATCAGCTTTATTAAGAAGATTATCGATCACACCAATTTTGTCACTGATTTTAGCGCCACCTAAAATTGCGACAAATGGGCGCGCGGGATTATCAATAGCCTGACCCAGGTATTTAATTTCTTTTTCCATCAGGAATCCTGCAACTGCGGGTAAGAATCTGGCTACCCCTTCTGTTGAGGAATGTGCCCTGTGAGCTGAACCGAATGCATCATTCACGTAAATATCTGCCAATGAAGCGAATTTTTTTGCCATTTCCAAGTCATTTTTTGATTCTTCTTTATAAAAACGCGTGTTCTCAAGAACCAATATTTCGCCTGATTTCAATGCTTTTGAAGCTGCTTCGGCTTTGGGTCCAATACAATCATCCACGAAATGAACTGGGACAGAAACCAATCCAGCAAGGTATTTTGCTACCGGTTCTAAAGAAAATTGCGGATCCGGTTCGTCTTTCGGGCGTCCAAGGTGTGAAAACAAGATAACACTTGCGCCGTGTTCCAATAAATAATTAATTGTCGGTAAAGCAGCTGTGATTCGGGTATCATCCTTAATTACACCAGCTTTTAATGGAACATTAAAATCTACACGCACCAATACTTTTTTCCCATTTACATCAATATCAGTGATACTTTTCTTATTAAACATTCTGAACTCCATTTTCTACGATTCAAGTTATCGATTTAAGAAAATGCGTGTTCTACAGCTTTTTGAGTGTGTAGATTCACGCATTTCCAATTTGTTCACCAAAAAATATTTCTAGAGTGATTTAGCCATTTTTGCAGCTAAATCTGCTGTTCGGCAGGAATAACCCCATTCATTATCATACCAGGAAACAACTTTTATCATGTTGCCACCCAGAACTTTTGTGTTTTCCGCATCAATAATCGATGATCGACTGTCGCCTTTAAAATCCATCGATACTAATGGTTCATCACTGTAACCTAATATTCCTTTGAGTGGACCTTCTGCAGCAGCTTTGAAAGCTGCATTCAATTCCTCAGCAGTCACAGGTTTTTCAACTTCGGCAACGAAATCCACGATGGAAACCGTAGGTGTCGGAACACGAAGAGAATAACCATCAAACTTTCCTTTCAAATCAGGAATAACAAGAGCAATGGCTTTTGCAGCACCAGTTGAAGTTGGAATAATATTCAACGCAGCAGCACGCGCACGACGGGGATCCTCATGTGCAACATCCAAAATTCTTTGATCATTTGTATAAGAATGAACCGTGGTCATTAAACCACGTTTGATGACCCACTTGTCATGAACAACTTTTGCGGCGGGCGCTAAACAGTTTGTTGTACAGGAAGCATTGGATACGACATGATGAAGAGCGGGATCGTATTTATCATCATTAACACCCAGGACGATGGTAATATCCTCATTCTTGGATGGTGCTGTGATAATTACTTTTTTAGCCCCACCTTTTTCGATATGGACAATTACGCCTGGTTTACCTTTTTCCGGATTGCCAATTTTATCTCTGAATACTCCTGTTGACTCGATGACAATCTCGATGCCTAGATCTTTCCAGGGTATATTACTGGGGTCTTTTTCTTTAAATACTTTAATCTTTTTTCCATTAATTACCAGATCGGAGCCATCTACTGTAACTGTGCCGGGGAAAATTCCATAATTGGAATCATATTTAAACAAGTGAGCGTTAGTTTTCGCATCAAATAAATCATTAATTGCTGCTACTTCCAGAACATCCGGATACTTTTCCAGCATTGCTTTTAATACTTGGCGACCGATACGGCCAAAACCATTGATACCTACTTTTACTGTCATTTAACACCTCCATAGTATGTTCGGACAAATTTTACCACGCTAAAGCGTGAATATTCACAAATCAAGACCGTTTTCTTTATATAACAAAGGACCAGTTCTTTCATTATACAAATCCATTATTGAATTTGCCAATTTCACAGAATCGTGTCTCCAGGGGTTTTCTACATCAACCAAATTACCTGCGTAAACTGCGAAATCTTTTTCCAGCGATTCATCAACGCAAACATAATCGACACCTTTAGGAAGCTTACCCCGACAATTATCATTACAAATCACAATGTCGAAATTACCACTTCCAATTATTTTTTCAACAGATCGAACATGATCTCCACAATTAAATCCATCTGTTTCACCTGGCTGCGTTGCGACATTTGAAATAAAAAATTTTATTGCGCGACTTGCGCGAAAAGCTTCTGTAATATCCGGAACTAATAAATTTGGTAAAAGGCTCGTATAAAGACTGCCTGGTCCAATCACAATCAAGTCAGCATTTAATAATGCTTGAATGGTTGGCGGATAAGCCATCGGGAAATTTGGTTCCAACCATACCCGCTTGATTGTTCCACCCAATTTCGTTATCTCGCTTTCCCCTTTTACTCTAATCTCCTTACGATTGCCATTAATATCCGTTGAAATGATTTCTGCATTTAACGTCACATCATGCAAGGTAGAAGGGAAAACTTTCCCCTGAACTGCCAAAACCCTTCCAGATTCCGCGATAGCTTCTTCAAAACTACCCGTAATTTCTGCCAAAGATGTGATCAATAGATTCCCGAGTGAATGACCGTTTAATCCAGCACCCTCGCCAAAGCGATATTGAAAAACCTGAGATAATAATTCCTCATCATTGGATAATGCTGTCAAACAATTTCGGATATCTCCGGGGGGGAGAACACCCATATTCCTGCGTAACATCCCGCTTGAGCCGCCATCGTCCGCTACGGTAACAATAGCGGTAATATTGGACGTATGTTTCTTTATTCCGCGAAGCAATGCGGAAAGGCCAGTTCCCCCACCAATAACAACTATTTTGGGTCCTTTATCCAATTTTTGATAGTTTGAGACTGTGTCTAAAATATGTTTTCCAGGTCGCATAAATGGTTTTAATAATGTGCGATTAATACCCCAAACACCTAATCCAATTAATGAAAGGCCAACTACAGCAAATATTAATGCGCGAACTGGCCGTGCAAAAAAACGCAATGAAAGAAAGGAAATTATTGGTAAATACCAAGTATCTGGAGTGTTTCTATAAACGTCCAGAATAATCACAGCAAAACCTACGCCAATCAAAGCGGTCCCCAATATTAATAAGAGCCCCCATCTTTTTATTCCCAAACCTGGAGTAAGCCATCTAAAAATATTTAAGAAATAAGAGATAATACGATTTGAGGTTTTTTTTCTCTGTGAAGGCATATGTTGTTAAATCATAATTCGCTTTATTCGACTCGTCAACAGAAAAACAAACAGGGTTTAAAAAACGAGTTGTTTAAATTAAAACCTAACTCACATATTATTATTCAGGTAATTTCTGGATTAAATGTATAACCGCGTTGCATTCAAGGCCATGATTACACTTGTTACTATGCTATAATTTTCTTTAATGGAAATTTATGTAGTTTCTGATGTTGGTGGGACACAGATCCGTGTAGCTACCTATAATATTCATGATTTGACGATGTGTTCACAAAAAAAAATTGCAACGCAGTCGTTAAAACAGAATCCAACAGATCGATTGATCAATTTAATTGATGAAATAAGTAAGGGACATATCATAAAGGCTATTTCGATCGGTGTACCTGGCTTAATCAATCCGAGAAATGGCATCATCATAGAAGCACCAAATGTTCCCGGTTGGATAAATCTACCCATACGGGAAATTCTTATCTCCCATTTTAATGTACCTGTATTTTTGGGAAATGATGCAAATCTTGCTGCTCTCGGAGAATGGAAATTTGGCGCAGGCATTGGACACAACAATCTTCTTTATTTAACAATCAGTACCGGAATAGGCAGTGGCGTGATAATTGACGGTCAATTATTACTAGGAGAACGAGGCATGGCAGCGGAATTTGGGCATGTAACCATTCTTCCTGACGGTCCAATGTGCGGATGCGGACATCGTGGGCACATTGAAGCTTTATCTTCCGGAACCGCAATTAGTAAATATGTTACAGAAGAATTGGCAAATGGGAGGAATTCCAGCTTAAGAGGTATAGATTTTCCATCAAGTAAAGAAATACACGCTGCTGCTAGAAACGGTGACGAACTATCCATTGAAGCATTCTCACGTGCAGGAAAGTATCTCGGAATTGCGTTGGCAAATTTCATCCACATGCTTAATCCATCAATCGTTGTTTTTGGAGGTGGGGTTTCTCAAGCCGGTCCTTTATTATTTAAACCTATGCAGGATGCATTACATAGTTCCATTTTCTCCGAAGATTATTTAGAAAATATTGTTATTACTACGGCAAAATTAGGAGATGATGTAGGACTAAAAGGTGCTTTAGCGCTCTTACTATCTAAATATCAATTATTAGAAATTTCTAGTCCTTAATAACATTTGAAAAAATAAATGGTTC
>CAZPIM010000003.1:0-97761 GCA_964586385.1 uncultured Anaerolineaceae bacterium | reverse complement strand
GTAGTCTCTGCGTCTTATCCGAGGGGATACCCATTTGTGATGGATTATGGCAAAGGTACTGAAGTCTGGGATGTTGATGGAAATCGTTTTTTGGATTTTGCAGCAGGAATTGCTGTCGCAGCAACAGGTCACAGCCATCCGAAAGTTGTTAAAGCAATTCAGGAACAAGCTGAAAAATTTATTCACATTTCTTCTGATTTCTATCATGAGAAATGGATTTTATTATCTGAAAAATTAAATGAACTAGCTCCTTTCCAGGAAGATGCATTGTGCTTTTTAACAAATTCCGGTACGGAAAGTGTCGAAGGTGCAATAAAACTTGCCCGTTATCACACGGACCGCTCTTCTTTTATTGGGTTTCTGGGTGGCTTTCATGGTCGCACAATTGGAGCGGTAACTTTTACAGCCAGTAAAAAAGCTTACAAACGCGGTTTTTTTCCGCTTATGAATGGTGTTGTACACGCACCTTTCCCGGACCCATATCATCCGATGTTAGACCTCATACCCGGGGAAGACTATGGGGAAAGAGTTGTTCGATATATTGAAGAACAAATACTGGAAAAACTACTTCCTCCCTCAGAAGTTGCCGGGATTTTGGTTGAACCTATACAAGGTGAAGGTGGGTATATCGTCCCTCCGGAAGGTTTTTTTCCTGCTCTACGAAAACTTTGTGACCAGCATGGCATTCTTTTGATCGTAGATGAAGTCCAGGCTGGCATGGGGCGAACTGGTAAATGGTGGTCTATAGAAAATTTTGGAGTAGAACCCGATATCGTAACGTCTGCAAAAGGAATCGCTTCCGGAATGCCATTGGGAGCATTAATTGCCAGAAAGTCAGTTATGGATTGGCCAAAAGGTTCACATGGAAATACATATGGTGGGAATCCGATTTCATGTGCCGCGGCTCTTGCCACGATTGAAGCAATTGAAAATGGATATCTCCAAAATACAATTTCCACCGGTGCTTACGCAATTGACAAGCTACGAAAAATGCAACTTCTACATCCATCGATTGGTGAGGTTCGTGGAATGGGCTTTATGATCGGAGTAGAGTTTGTAAAGGATCGCGAATCCAAAAAATCAAATGAGGAATTAAGGGATAGAATTGTCGATCTTTCATTTGAACATGGCTTATTAACACTGGGTTGCGGAAAGAGTACGATTCGGATATCTCCACCACTCTGCACTTCGATGGAAGAGATAGACGAAGGCTTGGAGATATTTGAAGAGGCAATTACAATAGCAGAAAATTCAATGTAATGGTTAATGGAAATGATGCTACCTGATTACCGAGTAAGACAGCGCGATTATCTACTTGAAATTGCAAGGGCTTTGGCTGAAGAGTTAAACCTTGATAAATTGCTGGACCGAATTTTAACTGTTTCCATTGATATGCTTGCTGGCCAGGCAGGATTCATCGCCTTGCGCTCAGAATCTCAGGGATGGAAAGTGAGAGTTTTTTCAGGTCTCCCAAAAGCATTGATTCAATATATAGAACCATATTTATCTCAAATTACGGAAAATGAAGAAAATCCGATCCATCTTGAAATAAGTCATATTAACAGAATTATTCAGGAACTTGCAAACTCCGGTAGTTTTGGTTTACTCAATGGTGTTGGCTTACCTTTGGTTGCCCGGGAACACACGATAGGTGTCATTTATATTTTCAGAAGTTATTCCGGTACATTCTCAGTTAACGACCGGACCGTATTAAGTAGCTTTGCCAATCAGGCTGCAGTAGCGGTGCAAAACGCTCAATTTTATACACAAATTACCCAGGAAAAACAGCGTATGTCGGCATTATTGGATTCAGCCGCAGACGGTATCATGATCCTGACTCCCGGATTAAAGATTGAAAGAGTGAATCCAGCTTTTCTGAGACTATTTCATCTTACCGAAAAAGAAATAATCAATCAGGAACACTTCAAAATCATCCGCTGGGTTAGTCCCCCGTCCGGAATCACGTTAGAAGAAGCCGTTGCCGGTGGCTGGCCATTAACTGCCCACGCACATTTATACGTTGAGGGAGATCTACTAAATAGCGCACAGCAACCCAAGATTCCTGTAGGTATAACCTACGCACCGATGCTTTCTCAAGAAGGAACGCTTCTGAACATAATTGCCACAATACGTGACATCACACGTTTTCGGCAGGCAGAAGAATTGAAAAGCACATTTATTTCAATTATCAGTCATGAACTTAAGACGCCGGTAGCATTAATTAAAGGATATGTCAGTACTTTAAGGCGGGAAGATGCAAAGTGGGATCGTTCGATTGTTGCAGAAAGTCTTTCTGTCATCGAAGATGAAGCAGATAGGCTTGGACTATTAATAGAAAATATGCTGGATGCATCCAGACTTCAGGCGGGTGGTTTGGCTTTAAAACAATCCGATTTGTCTTTACCGGAAGTTGTAAAAAGATTAGCAAAAAGATTTGCAACACAATCGTCCAAACACAAAATCATTGTAAATTTTCCGGATGATTTTCCGATTGTGTTAGCTGATGAAATTCGCCTCGAACAAGTCATATCAAACCTCATTTCGAATGCAATCAAATATTCAAGTCGCGGTGAAATCCACATTTCCGGGCAAATAAGACCAGATATCGTTATCGTGTGTGTCAGTGATCAAGGACCTGGAATTGCCCCTGAAGATATTCCGCATGTATTTGACCGTTTCTATCGTGCTCCGGATATGGCACGAAATACCAAAGGAGCCGGGCTTGGTCTTTTTCTAACACGATCCATTATTGAAGCGCATCGCGGTCATATTTGGGTTGACACTGAATCAGGTAAAGGAGCACGAATTTGTTTTTCTTTACCACGTTCCCCGGAAACCAAACCCTTCTAAATTGAAGTGGTATAATCAGCGCAAAAAAAATAAAGGAATACTAAAACATGCCAAAAACCCAAATCGGTTGCCCAAGGTGTAGAACTCCACTGACCGCAGAAATACAACAATTGTTTGATATGAATACAGATCCACAAGCAAAACAAAAAATATTAAGTGGTTCTGCAAATATGATTCAATGTCAGGCATGTGGTTTTCAAGGTCTTTATCCGACACCTATTGTCTATCATGATCCAGCCAAAGAATTATTGTTAACCCATTTTCCGCAAGAGTTAGCCATTCCTGTCAATCAACAGGAAAAAATGATTGGACCATTAATCAATAAAGCAGTAAATGACCTGCCCCTTGAAAAAAGAAAAGCCTACCTTTTCCAGGCAAAAAGCATGTTCACCTTCCAAACATTGATTGAGACAATTTTAGCTGCTGATGGAATTAGCAAACAAATGTTGGAAGATCAACAAAAACGAATGTACTTAATTCAACGTCTAGTTTCAACTCCAAATGCAGAATCCAGGAAAGAAATAATCCATCAGGAAGAAGCATTGATTGATGAGACTTTTTTTGCACTTGTTAATCGTTTGGTGGAAGCGAGCTTAATGGAGGGTGATAAACAATCCGCCCAACAATTATCAATTTTCCAAAAAGAATTATTGGATGAGACCGAAGTCGGTCGTAAAATACAAGAACAGATGAAAGATTCCCAAAAAGCGATGGAAGATATTCAAAACGTTGCCAAACAGGGATTAACCAGAGAAAAACTATTGGAATTATTTATTAATTCACCCAGTGAAGTGTATTCATCGACTTTAATTGGAATGACTCGTACAGGTATTGATTATGAGTTTTTCTCAATTCTTACCCAAAAAATCGAATCCACTTCAGATCCGGAACAAAAAGGAAAATTAGTTGGTTTAAGAGATTACTTAATTGAGGCAATCAAACAAATTGATGAGCAAATTCAAATTGAGATGAAAAATGCTCGCGAGATGGTTGAAAAAATTATTTCAGCTCCCACAATTGAATCTGGTCTACAGCAATTCGGAAACCAGGTCAATGACTTTTTTGTTGAAGCTGTTCAAACTTCTATTGCAGATGCACGAAAAAATTCTGACCTTGAAAAACTTGCAAAATTGAATCAATTAAACACGATGATTGAAGAAGCAAACAAACCCCCTGAATCTTTTCAATTTATTGAGGAGCTCTTAAAAACTGCGGATGAAAATTCATTAAAAGAGTTGTTAAACCAGAATATTGAAAAAGTAAATGATGAATTTATGCAAATGCTTGCTGGTGTTATCTCTCAATCTGAAGAACAAGGAAATCAACCACAGTTGGTCGATAAACTAAAACAAATTCAAAGAGTGGTTTTACGCGTAAGTATGGCCAAAAATCTAAAAGAATAATTTTTTTCCGAAATAATCAAAACGGGGTTTCGACTATGAAATCCCGTTTTTGTTTATAAATTCAACCATCTTGTTGCTTTTTGAGGTAAGTCCATCACAGAACCAACGATTGTTTTACATGCAGGCAAAGATTCTATAAACAACTTTCCATAACGTTTACTCGATATTCTTCGATCAAGGACTACGACAATCCCGCGATCGAATTGGGTTCGAATTAGCCGCCCAAAACCCTGGCGAAAAGTGAGAATTGCTTCGGGGACTGAATATTCGTTAAAGGGGTCATCGAATGTTTCAGAGCGTGCAGCGACAATCGGATCTGAGGGGACTGCAAAAGGTAATTTCACAATGACCAAAACCGAGAGCGCATCACCAGGAATGTCAACCCCTTCCCAAAAAGCTTTGGTACCTAATAAAACGGCGCGTTCTGTGTCACGAAATGTCTCCAACAAAGTATTTGCGGATGCACCCTCACCCTGCTCATAAACCTGGATATCAGCATCCGCTAATGCTGCATAAATTGCTTGTGATGTTTTCTTCAGTTGTGCATATGAAGTAAAAAGAGCCAGGAGCTTTCCACCAGTCGCTTTGCTTAATCGAATAAGCGTTTGCTCTACACTTTTCTGATATGCATGTGCTTGGGTAGGTTCGGGAATATCATTTGGCAAATACAACATGGCTGCATTTTCATAATCAAATGGAGAGCCTACAATTAACTCATCTGCCTCATCCGCATTTAATCGATTTCTCAGATAATCAAATTCACCATGGGTCGTCAAAGTGGCAGATGTTAAAATGATGGATTTCTTTTCATGCCATAAATATTTTTCCATCAACCCACCGATATGAAGAGGTGCTATTTGTAATGTTAAGCGACTGGAATCAGGTTGCTTCTCTATCCAATAAATAAAATTAGAATCCGGTTTCAAAATCATTGCGTTCAGCTGAGTTGCTGCTTCTGTAAACCGTTGTAAATTTGTTCCAAGACTGCTAATTGCTTCTTCCAAATCTTCATGATCGGTATCCATATATGGGGATAAATCATGATGAAATTCTTTAATTAATTCCAATAATAAATGCATTGTTTCTTGCGTTGAATCATAATGGATTTCCACGGATGACCAGCCTGGTACAGTTCGCGTCGCAGGTAAAATACGTACCTGTTGGGCATAACTACCGATTGGTTGGAAATCGCGTTCACTTTCCATAAATTCTTCAATCAGTGCAAAAAAGCCCTGGAATTCCTGTTCCAAACGAAAAGCTCCATCCGTAATTCTTTGAATAGTTTCATTAGCTGCAGCCACAACAGATGGTTTTGCAACCTGCCGTAAAGCCGAATAAAGTCTCGATAAGATTCCACTCGAAATCGAACCAAGTTCTTTTCCAAGACGAACTAAATCTTGTTGCGTAATACGAAAACTGAGCGTACTTGTACTTGCATTTTCGAGATGGTGCCCCTCATCCACAATTAAATAATCATAAGATGGTAATACTCTGCTTCCGGTCACGACATCTGAAAGCAATAATGCATGGTTAACTACAACTATATGTGAACTTTGTGCTTCCTGCCTTGCTTGATAAAATGGACAAACACCACCCATCCTTGACACACATACTTCAGCATTGCACGCTTCATCATCGGCAGAAATTTTATTCCACACGTCCTTTTCCAGTGGATTGTTGATGTTTAAACTTCCACGATCACCAATGCCACCTTCATGAAGCCACACTAAAATCTTTCCTAAAACTCGAATTTCTTCCTTTGTGTCAGCCCCCCGGTAACGCAGCGATTCAAAACGTCGCGGACATAAATAATTCGATCGTCCTTTTAATACAGTGGTGCGAAGTTCCAAACCCAAAGCCGATTTTAAATCTGGCAGATCTTTCTGCATCAATTGATCCTGTAGGGCAATTGTATTGGTTGAAACAACCACTCGGTGATTGTTCTTTATTGCCCAGTATGCAGCTGGAATTAAATATGCAAATGACTTTCCTGTCCCGGTTCCGGCTTCCACCATTAAGTGGTATCCCTCGGAAAAAGCTTTCACAACATGCTTTAACATCTCTACCTGTTGTGATCGGTATTCATATTGTTTAAAGAAACTTGAGAATGCTCCACCGGGTTCAAGAATTGAACTTACTTCATCTTCATCCAACGGTTCGGGTTCCGGATTTGGCTTTAACGCTGGCGTTAATACTTCATTATTTGCAAATAATCCGCTGTATTGCATTTGAAGAGTTGATTTTTTTGGTTGAATTGGTTGCTTCCGGGAAAGAGATTTTAATATTTGTTGGAAGACCCAAAAACCGTCCCAATCAATCGTTTCACTAGCGCGTACGATTTCTGCAATTAAATCTATAGGAAGATTCTCAGCTTTTTCATAGAGCCGTAAAAATAAATTTTTAGTCATTTTCGCATCATCAAGAGCGCGATGCGCATTGAATAATGGAATCCCCAATTGTTGACAAAGACCGCCCAAATTATATCTGGAAGCCAGAGGCATTAATACTGATGCCATCTCGAATGTGTCAATCGCCTGGACATATTGAAGAATATTTGCCTGTAACAAAAATCCAAGGTCAAATTGAACATTATGACCGATAACAGGCGATTCACCCACAAAGTCGACAAATTGCTGTAACACTGCCATTAAAGGTGGCGCGTTGCGAACCATTTCATTATTTATACCGGTCAGATGTGTAATTTCAGGAGGTATTGGTCTTCCCGGGTTAATCAATGAATGAAATTCAGCTTCTTCTCTTTGTCCGCTAAACCGAACTGCACCAATTTCTATAATGGCATCTTTTCTTGGGTCCAGACCGGTGGTCTCCAAATCGAGCGCTACGAGCGAAGGCATTCAAGCATTATATCATCAACAATAAAAAATATGTTCTAATCAATATAGATATAATAAACCTATTTGATGTCAGGAGAAACCCATGCGGACCGCCGAAAAAACGACAATAATTTTTGATGTAGGTGATACGTTAATCAAACTGGAAAAAAACTATTCCGGAATAATGGTCAATTGGCCGGAACTGGAAATTGTGCCAGGGGCTGATCATATTTTAAAAAATCTAACACAGGAATTTGAAATTGTGCTTGCATCCAATGCCGAAGATTCAAACGCAATGGATGTTAAAAAAGCGATGCAAAGGGTAGGTCTTTCACCATTCATCCATCAATATTTTACTGTCAGCGAATTGAAGGCGAAAAAACCGGATCGGTTATTTAATAAGAAACTGTTGCTTGCTTTGAACAAACCAGCTGATCAAGTGATCATGATTGGTGATGATTATCAAAAAGACATATTACCTGCAGTTTCAATTGGAATGCACACGATCTGGTTCAATCCACTCAACAAACCCGCAACTGCACATATTCCCTTTCAGGAAAAAGAATGTTTTTCACTCATAGAAATCCCCGATATTATTAAATCACCTCCGTTACCAGATATACAAACGTGTTTACTTTGGTATTTGCAGCAAAATGCAACAAGTACGTTGCTTGCTCATGTAAATACTGTCGCCGCAGCAGCGTACCAATTAGCAATTTGGTTAAGAAATCAAGGAATTAACATTTCGCCTCTGTTGACCCATCGCGGAGGATTTTTACACGATATTTCGAAATTGAAAGAAAATGGCGTAGAAAACCATGCGATGCTCGCATCCAGGTTTTTGACAAATATGGGACAACCACAATTGGCAAATATTGCACGACGACATTTAATAGGAGACTTAACATCTGCGGAAAACAAACCCATGACTTGGGAAGAAAAAGTTGTCAATTATTGTGATAAATTAACCGAAGGAAGTGAGCTGGTTTCACTGGACCACCGATTGGAAGCTCTAAAACTGCGTTACAAAGAATTTGCTGAAAAGATTCAAAAGAATACACCTGTAGTTAAGGATTTAGAGAAAGAAATTCTATCACAACTAAATTTTTCGCCTTCGGATGTAATTAATCAATTAAAGGCAGCATTATTTAATGGTTGATGACTCTGTGGTGAAAAATTTTTTTACTCAAATGAAAGATTGAAGTAATTGTAAATCGCAGAAGCCAGTTGAGCAAAAACAATATTTGCCGAATCAAAAACTAATTGGTTTGCATTATAGAGGAATATCGAAAAGACGAAATTTCCACCAGGTGTGTACACTATCCCAACATCGCTTATTGTATGAATCAATCCATCGGTTTCAGTTATCCAGCCATGTTTATGGGCAATTTTTGTAGCTTCTGGTAATCCAGCCTGGGTCAATACACCAATCCGGTTTAAGGACAAATAATCCAGCATAGACTGGCACTCGGATTGGGTAATTTCGTTCTGGAAAACAGCAATTAATGTCCCCCCGGCATTGTTTGCACATTGATAGATGTCATCCATCAACATCCCCATTTCAACTGGAGTAGTTTGATTGTAAGAATCCGGGTTTGTGTTTAGATCATTTCTTTGGTTCGCTTTGGTGGAGATCCTTTGAAGTAGTGGTGCTCCAGGATAAAAATATCCAGCCAAGAATGTATTTTCCAAACCAATTTCCCGAATATCGTCAGTCACTTGTAATGGCCCTAAATTCCCATCCAATACAGTTTCCATTAACCTGTCTGCCGGATCATTTTCTGATCTTTCGATCATCAAGCTGATCAGGTCATTCACTTCAGTCGGTATTGGATCAGAAACCTGCCGATAAACAGAAATCATGATCGGAATTTTCATCGTACTAGCGGCAGTGAATGCGATATCACCTGGTAAAGTAACGCCACTTTGATAGGCAAAACTAATTTCTTCACGATCCTGCAAATCTAAGAGATACAATTCAGCCAGACCCGTAAAGCCTGAGACATCCAGGACCTGTTGCAAAAGAATTTGTAAATTCTGAATTGACGGACGAGGTGGTTCTACTTGTGAAAAAGTTAAATTAACAACACGAGCAATTGGCGACCTGAGAGCATCTTTGACCAAAGTAACCGCTCGTTCGACATCTAATTCAGTTCCTGCTTGTCCGACAACAAATTGCGTGCTGCCTGGGACTGGAATTGCTTCCGTTGGTGGCCGATCATACCTGGGAACAATTTCATCAATTAAAAATAAACGTATACGTTCATCAGAAATTTCCACACGTAATGGAACCGGATCCGGAGTTGGAAAACGATTCCATAAAAAGTCCCAAAAACCAGTCCAAAATGGTAAATTAATCCGTTGTTGATCTGCAGCGGTTAACATCACGTCTAATTGCAATTCAAATCCAATAGATGCAGGTTTAATTTGAATTTTCGCATCACCGTATCGAATTTCAATCGGAATGCTGTAAGCTTGAATTAACCTGTCCGCTGCTTCCTGACGATCCAAACCACCAACAGCTACGCCACCAATAACGGAACCTGGAGGCAAACTTGCGCGTAATCGGCTATAGTTGATTAGCTGGAAAACTAAAAGAATAACAGTGGCGAGTATGAGGATGATTGATAACCATCTGATAATCGTAATACTTCGATTGCGCAAAACATGCTCCTATTGAGAAAGATTTTACCAGATAAAGCAGATCGATATTAGTTAGCTTAAGATATACTATTACACATGGATAATCAATTGGTTGAATTAATTGAATTATTGAGCACAATTCATCTATTTAATTCATTGGACAAAGATCAATTAATGATCGTTGCAGACCATATGGGGACTCAATTGTTTCGTGAAAATGAAACAATTTTTGAGGAAGGTGATGAAGCAGATGGACTTTATATCATCTTTAGTGGGCGCGTTAGTATTAACAAAGGAAATCATCATACTGCCCGGGAAATTTCAATATTTCAAAGGGGTGATTTCTTTGGTGAAGAAGGATTATTTAAAAGACAACGACGAAAAGTTAATGCTATTGCAGAAACAAATTTGGTTCTTTTTCATTTGAATTGCGATCAAGTGCAAGCGGTAATGGATGAATTTCCTGAAATCGAAGCTCCAATTCATTTAGCAACAAATAGCTATGATCTTTTCATTAAAAATAAATTCGATTGGCGTGGTCCAAGAGAATCAATTCAATTTATTGCCAGAAGTCACTCCCTTTTTTTGCTAATCAAATGCCTGGCACCATTCATCTTCGGATTGATTTCTTTAATCTTCACTGGAATTATGTTCTTTACTGTTGAAAACGATAGTTTTATTTATCAATTTGCATTTTTATTAAATATCTTTCTCGTTATCGGTTGGTTTATTTGGGTCATTGTTGATTGGGCAAATGATTTTTCTATTATTTCTAATCGAAGGGTTGTTTCTCTGGAAAAAGTTGCACTGTTGTATGAAAAACGCCAGGAAGCTCCCCTTGAAGCAATTACATCTGTTGAATCAAAAACAGGTCAAATCGGTAGAATATTGGGTTACGGAAATATCGTAATTCGGACTTTCACAGGGACATTAACTTTTAAAAATTTAGCAGATCCTGATCTCGTAGTTAGGTTAATTAATGAAGAACGAAATAGATCAAAAGTATTAAATAAAAAAACACAACGGAATTACAAGGAAGATACGATCCGCCAGCGATTAGGAAAAGAAAAAAGGAGATATGATCCGTTTGAAGATAACGCCACCTATAACTCCGCGGATGAAACCGAAGCAACCATAAAATCCGGCTTTTTTACCGAATGGCTTTCCGATATTTTTCGATTGCGGTCGGAAGAAAACGGCATCATAACTTACCGCACACATTGGTTCATCCTGTTACGTAAGACAATCGTGCCCACCATGATCATTTTTCTCCTTTTCATATTATTTTTGCTGAATGTTGCTAAAGTATTCACTCCACTACCTTTACCAACATTTACAATGATAGTAGTTGGTATTTCGTTTGGTATTTTTTTATGGTGGTTGTATTTATATTTCGATTGGAGAAATGATCGCTACATTGTTACACATGATCAAGTCATTGATATTTTTAAAAAACCGTTAGGTACAGAACAAAAAAGATCTGCGCCGTTAAAAAACATTCAAACTGTAGAATTCGAGCGATTGGGTTTGATCAGCCTGATTTTAAATTTTGGCACGGTTTACATAAGAGTCGGTGATACAACATTTACTTTCGATTATGTTTACAATCCCTCTGAGGCTCAAAAAGAGATTTTTGGTAGATACCAGGAATTCATACAAAAACAAGTTGAATCAGAGCGTGAACGCCTTCGTCAGGAAATGGCAGATTGGATTGAAATCTATCATCAGGTTGTACAAAATGGTGGCACTCCCCCCCCACCCCCTTCTCCTCAAAATTTTTCAGGGTACAATATAGAAGAAAATTTATAAATTGGAAAATATTATTCATAGTGAGAAGCAAATGGGTTTACGAAAAATTGTTTATATTCCTGATCCAGTCTTAAGAAAAAAAGCGCACAAAATTACAACTTTTGACAAAGATCTTAATTTATTAATCGACGATATGATAGAGACATTAAGAGATGCTCCCGGTGTTGGTCTTGCTGCACCACAAGTCGGAGTTTCTCAGCAATTAATTGTCATTGAATATGCTGAAAATGAAGAACAAAAACCAAAATTATATGTTGTAATCAATCCGGAAATTATCAAACCATCCGAAGAAAAGGAAATCGGTATTGAAGCATGCCTTTCTATTCCCGGTGTTGCCGGTGAAGTTGAACGAAATTATTCATTAACCATAAAAGGATTGAATCGCATAGGTAAGCCTATAAAAATAAAAGCTTCAGGCTGGTTAGCCAGAATATTCCAGCATGAAATAGACCATTTGGAAGGGACTCTTTTTACCGATCGCGCAACGCGTGTTTGGCAACCATCACCTGAGGAGCTGGCTGAAATCCCGGATTAGTTTATCAACCAATATCCAATTGTATGTATCTCAACCACTTATCATTGACAAATTTCCGATCATTTTCCCGCCTGGACATGGATGTGCCCCGGCGGATTCTTTTACTGCAAGGCAATAATGCCCAAGGGAAAACCAGCCTACTTGAAGCAATTTATTTTTTTTCTACGTTTACATCCATTCAAGCATCTAGTGATCGGCAATTAATTAATTTTCAGAATCTGAACGAAAAAATATCCGTTGCACGGTTAATTGCCAATTTCTATCGCGGTGAGGCAAGTCATAAGCTGGAAATTCGAATAATTGTAGAAAAAAATGATGAAAATGGATCTGGTAAATTGAGGAAAGAGATTATCCTCGATGATATCAAACGGACTACACACCAATCAATTGGTTATTTTAATGCGGTTATTTTTCTCCCACAAATGACGAAAATCATTGAAGGTGGACCGGATGAACGTCGACGCTATCTTAATTTTTCGATAACTCAGGTAGTGACAGGTTATGGCAAAGCATTAAGTGAATATTCTCAAATTGTTACTCAAAGAAACGCTTTGCTAAAGCAAATTAGTGAAAGAAACTCGGATACGAGCCAATTAGATTACTGGGATGAATTATTAGCAGAACGGGCAGTTTTTATTATTAAAGAACGTTCAATCGCAACCCGGGAAATGGAACAGATTGCCATTAATAATCATAGAAAATTGACAGATGATAATGAGATCATTCAGTTTATCTATCGACCCGCTATTGACCAGGGCAATTTCAACAACGGGAAAGCATTAAATCCCATTGGCTTAAACGCTTTTATTGATCAAATGACGATTAAGGAACTGAAACTTGAATTTCTCCGCCAACTCAAAATACGACGCAAAGAAGAAATCGCGAGAGGAATTACAACTATCGGACCTCATCGGGACGAAATGAGGTTTTTATCAAATCAACTCGATCTTGGTGATTTTGGTTCACGGGGTCAGGTGCGAACCGCTTTACTTTCATTAAAATTAGCAGAAGTCGATTGGATGCATCAAAGGACAACCTGCCATCCAATTCTTTTATTAGATGAAACAATGGCAGAATTAGATCAAATTAGAAGATCAAAACTATTAGAGTCAATCATCGAAGGACACCAGGCAATCCTCACGACGACAGATTTGAAATTATTCGACCGTGATTTTGTCAAAAAGGCTTCTCTTTGGCATATTCGTCAGGGGATAGTTGAAGATAGTTTATCGAAAGGTGAATAACCTCAATTTAGCGGCTTTTTTGAAGGTAGTCCGGTAATTCTTGGGTACATTTTCGGTGTTGCAGCTACCTTATCAACAACGACAAGAAATCTTTCCTCCACAACCCCGGGGATTGATACGGGAAAAAGTTGCCGTAACCTTCCACCCAGAACATGAATTGCATGGGAGGCTTGATTCGTTTCTGCCGGTGCGCTTTCCCCTTTTTGAGCGATGATGCCTCCCCCAATTTTCACTAACGGCAATAAATATTCAACGAGAATCGGTAGATTAGCCACCGCCCTGGCTACCGCCCAATCATATTTTTCTCTGAATTTTAGATCCTGGCCAAGTTCTTCTGCCCTGGATTGAACAACCGTGACATTTTCAAGATTTAGTAGTTTGACGATATGTTCACAGAAACGGGTTTTCTTACCTATTGATTCAACTAAAGTCAAATGCATGTGTGGAAATATTATCTTTAATGGAATTCCCGGGAAACCGGCACCGGTACCAATGTCAATTAATCGCCCCGGTTTTTTTCCATTAAACGCATAGCTACAAGTTAACGAATCCAAGAAGTGTTTACTGCGAATCTGATTTATTTCCCGTATCGCAGTCAGATTGAATTTCTCGTTCCACTTGAGCAATTCCGATTCAAAAATTCGAAAAGACTCGATCTGATTTTCTGAAAGATTAATCGAAATAAGCTGGGTCACCTCTTTTACAAATTTTTCCATTGAACTCCAAAAACCAATTTCATTTATTCGGATTTCTAATTTTTCTTATTAATCTTGCATAAGAAGACCCAAATCTTACCAGTGGACTCGAATAATTGGTAATTCCAACAGCTTCCGGTAAAACTTTTCTTAAAGAATCTGCATCAAGAAATTCGGGAATGGATAACACTGCCTTTCCAACTTCAGGTAAGGTGTGAGCATCTGAGCCAACTGTGCCACTCAGATTATTTTCCTGTGCAAATTGAACCGCTTTTTCATTGATCTCTTTTGAAAAACTACGGGCATTAAAAATCTCAATCGCATCCACAAATGGAGAAATCATCTTTAAATCTTCTATTTTCCAACCATGTCGTAAATGATCAAACGGGTGTGAAACACTGATAAATGCGTTTTGATCCCGTAATTTTTCAATTGCCAGCATAGGTGATAACCCGGAAGGGATCGCTTCCTTGACAAAAAAAGCCAATAATTCCCCTTTGGTTGTAAGAATTTCTTCACCAATTATCACCAGCTCCGGTGACATTTCTTTGGCAACGATGGCACCATCTATACAATTATGATCTGTAATTGCTAATCGGGAAATATTTTTCTTTTTTGCTACACGAATCAGGTCTGCTAATTTATTGAAACTGTCTTTCGATCGATCGCTGTGACAATGTGTTTCAAATTTTATTAGTTTCATGATCACCCTCTAGAAAAAAAAGGAAATTTAAATCAATTAAGCAATCTACCGGATAACAATAATGAAACTTAACCATTCTCATCTAAAACAGCAATCGATAAATTATGCGAAACTTATTGGTTTCAATACGTCGTAAAAACAATTGTCAGATCAATTTCATTTCCCAAATTATACAGCAGGCAATAACTACTCATTCGTACTGACCAATAAACAAAAAATGATGATGCCATATTCGAATTTTATTTTTTGATCTGGTCTAAAAAACTAGTGCCAAATTTAGGTTTTTCGATTCCAAATATATCGGCAATAGTGGCAGCGACATCAGCAAATGTTTGTCGTGTACCTAAATTCACGTTATTTTTGACCATATCACCAAATACCAGAAGTGGTATGTATTCTCTGGAATGATCAGTGCTTTCTGTCGTTGGATCTACTCCATGATCGGCAACAATCATAACTACGTCATCCGGGCGTAAAAAAGTTTGGATTTCGGGAATAGAACGATCAAATAATTCCAATGCATCAGCATAACCTCGGGCATCGTTCCGATGCCCGTAGATCATATCGAATTCAATCAAATTTGCAAATAATAAGCCTTTAAAATCTTCTTTTAGAAAATCTTTAGTTGCCTGAATACTATCAATATTGTTGGTTGTGTGATTTGTAAATGAAATTCCCCTGTTCCCAAACAAATCATCGATCTTTCCGGTAGCATAGACTGGGTAGCCGGCTTTTATTAATTTATCCAACATCGTATCGCTTTCCGGAAATCTTGGAAAATCATGACGTCGGCTTGTTCTGGTGAAATCTTTGCTATTATTTCCAACGAAAGGTCGAGCAATTACTCTTCCAACATTATGTTTCCCAATTAACATCTTTCGGGAAATTTTGCAAATATCGTAGAGCTTTTCAATCGGAATAATATTTTCGTGAGCGGCAATCTGGAAAACACTATCCGCAGACGTATAAACGATTGGTTTTCCTGTGCGCATATGTTCTTCGCCTAGCTCAAGAATAATCTCTGTACCGGAAGCTGCTTTATTTCCAAGTACCTCCAAACCGGTCAAACGTGTAAATTCATTGATAACCTCGGTTGGAAATCCATTGGGATAAACCGGAAAGGCTTCTTCCAAATATATACCCATTAACTCCCAGTGACCTGTTACAGAATCTTTTCCAGCTGATTTTGGAGTCATTTTCCCGAAAGCCCCAGTGGGATTATCAACCAAATTTACCCCCAACATTGGCGTGATGTATCCAAAACCAATTTTCTCTAAATTCGGCAAATTGAATCCACCAACTTTACGGGAGGTGTTGGATAAAGAATTACTTCCCACGTCTCCGTATTCAAGAGCATCCGGAGCTTCGCCAGCACCAACACCGTCAAGGACAAATATAATTACCCGTTTAAATGACGTCATTTATTTCCTTTCGATTGCATTCTTACAATGATATTTTAACATTTCAAGCATTTATTCGCGAGGATTTGTCTACCATTAATACGAATTGGTCCTCGAAAGGTGATTTTCACTAAGTTATTGCATGCTATAATCCAAAATATCAGCATATATATCCATTATCTTTCAAAAATATCCAAATAAAAAAACAATTTAAGGAGATGAAAATGAGAAAAAGTATTATGGTTGTCACGGCTATGCTCTTGATTTTAGGTATGTTAATTTCTGGTTGTACGCCGAAACCAACCCAGGAATCCACATCTGATTCTGTTGAACCAGGTGGTTATCCAAATCCAGTGGAAGAACCGGCTACGATTGAAGGGGCAGGATACCCAGCTAATACTGTTATCCGGATTGCTACGGATGCGACCTTCCCGCCGTTTGAAATGGTCGACGAAGCAACAAAAGAATTGACAGGTTTTGACATTGAGTTGATGAAAGCCATAGCAGAAAAAGCTGGATTTCAATATGAGTTTGTCAATTTACCATTTGATCCTATGTTAGCCGGCGTAGCAGAATGTCAATATGAAATGGCAATCGCTGCAATCACAATTACAGACGAAAGAAAACAACAATTCTTATTCAGTGAACCGTATATTGATGCAGGTCAAATCATCATTGTTAAATCCGATGATGACTCAATTAAATCGAAAGATGATCTAAATGGAAAGACAATCGGAGCACAATTAGGTACAACCGGAGAAATTGAAGCTCAGGCGATACCTGGGATTACCTATAAACCATATGATACCTACGATTTAGCATTCCTGGATTTGGCAAATGGTCAAATCGATGCAGTAATTGCAGATTACCCGACAGCTTTAGGTTTTATTGCGCAAAACCCGGATAAATTAAAGACCGTTGGTGAAAAATTTACAAACGAGTCTTATGGCATAGCCATCTGCAATAGTCGCTCAGATCTTTTAGCGATGATTAATCCTGCCTTACAAGCAGTAAAAGATGCAGGAACCATTGAGCAACTTGCCGGAAAGTATCTCGCCGGTCAATAAATCATCAGACTGCCTCGAGAGTTTAACTTCGAGGCAGTCTTTTTTCAAATCATTTCTGAATTCAAAATAAAAAAGAGATTTCTATGAATGATTCACTACCGCAAAATCCACAGAGTCCTAAGAAAAATCCAATTGTAAGGAAAATTGATAAAACCAGAACCTTTGACCGATGGTGGCTGCTTCTCATTGGCGTAATTTTATTAATTATTGGTCTGACTATTTTTAAACCCGATCCTTTTAAACGAATATTATTTTTCGTGTCAGATGGTATTGGTGTAACAATTTACACTACGTTAATTTCATTTGTGTTAGTGCTCATTTTTGGATTAATAACCGGGCTTGGAAGATTGTCAAAAATCACTATCATACGTGGAATTGCCACAATTTATGTCGAACTGGTTAGGGGAATTCCTTTATTAGTACAATTAATGTTCTGGTACTTTGCTTTTCCCTCCGTTATTCAAGGGGCTGGAAAAATGCTTGAAATTCAAAGTATTGCCCAATATCGAGCAAACCCAATTTTCATGGCAATTTTAGGATTAACTTTTTGCTATTCAGCCTATATGAGTGAAGTTTACAGGGCAGGAATCCAAAGTATTTCTAAAGGTCAAATGGAAGCCGCGAGAAGTCTTGGGATGACGTACTTTCAGGCGATGCGATATGTAATTTTGCCACAAGCATTAAGAGTTATTCTTCCCCCTGTCGGAAATGAATTTATCACTTTATTGAAAGACTCTTCACTTGTAAGCGTAGTTGCTGTAGCTGATATTACTCGAAGAGGTCGTGAATTTATGGCTGCAAATTTTATCCCCGTAGATACATGGGTGATGGTAGCACTTTTATATCTGGTCCTAACACTATTTTCTGCGAGAATTGTCAACTGGATTGAAAATAAAACCAGGCTGGAGCGCTAAATGGAATCAATCATCGAAATAGAAAATGTGCACAAGCACTTTGGTAATGTCCATGCACTTCGTGGCGTCAGCTTAAAAATCGAAAAGGGTGAAGTGGTAGTTATCATCGGTCCATCCGGATCCGGGAAATCCACTTTATTACGATGTATCAACAGGCTCGAGGAGTTTGATAAAGGCAAGATTATTGTTGATGGAATTACTTTAGACAGCGCAGAAAATATCAATGCGGTCAGGACAGAGGTCGGGATGGTATTTCAACAATTTAATCTTTTTCCACATTTATCCGTATTGGATAACCTAATCTTAGCCCAGACTGTCGTAAGAAAAAGAAACAAAATCGATGCAAAGAATAATGCACGCATGTTATTAGAAAAAGTAGGGATTCCTGAAAAAGCAGACAATTTTCCCCTACAATTATCCGGTGGACAGCAACAACGTGTTGCCATTGCAAGGGCACTAGCAATGAATCCAAAAATTATGTTATTTGACGAACCAACCAGCGCACTTGACCCTGAAATGATTCAGGAAGTGTTAGATGTAATGCTCGCACTTGCCAAAGAAGGTATGACTATGGTCGTTGTATCGCATGAAATGGGGTTTACGCGGGCAGCTGCAAACCGTGCCATCTTAATGGATGAAGGATTAATTATTGAACAAGCCCCGCCTGAAATTCTATTTACGAATCCAAAACATGATCGGACGAAATTGTTTTTAAGCAAAATTCTTTCGTGATTTTGATTTGTCTTTTTTGATTTCCAAAATTCTTTCGCTATAATGATTGAATAAAGCTTCGGAATGATGTGATTTACTGGTTGTTTTTAATGCGACTTTGAACTTTTTAAGCACAAATTGGATTGTCTCAATACATGAAAAAAACCATTTTCTTTTGGACTTTAATTGCGCTGTTGATCACTACAATTGGGCTACCAATCGGTCAAATTAACGCATCACCATTAAGTTCAGCTATCGTTAATTTCATTTCACCTGCAAATTGTCCTTCGGGTGGTTGTGTTGCAGGTCAGAGATTAAATATGCGATCTAGCTTCGATTTAAACCAATATTTACCTTCCAATGATACCAATGTGCAATTATGTGTTTATACACCAACAGAATGGAATGTTACTGATCTAGCAATCAATACAATCGGGACATTGACCGGAGCAATTTACCAGGCTGGTGCAACAAATTGCGGAGCTGCTCCAAGTGGGTATCAGATAATCGGTGGAGCAATTTCTAATTTAGACTCTCAATTTTTTGGAGATACACTCGATTTTGTATTTCGCATCGGTAGAAATGCCAGCCTGAATGGATCTGTTTATACGCGATTGTATGAGAATAATGGATCAGCTTGGATCCAGAGTGGACAGGCATTTATTTTTATACCGGTTCAAACGCGATCAAATCAGGTTTTTGTTGCCACAAACGCTGATATCTGTGGAACAAATTCTCCTTGCTATATAAATTCCGGAGATGATTTACCAGGTGGAATTGGAACTGGACTAAAAGACGCGATCGACGCAATTGATGAAAATGGAACGATCACAATAATCGGAAACTATTCGATCAAAAGCCAAACAATCCTTGTGAATAAAACCGTAAATATTCTTGGTGGAGATAGTGGAAATGTTACCTATAATGGATTAAGTTGTGACTTGCCAATGATAAGCCTGCAATCCGGTGGCTCAATAAAAAATCTTTCCATCAACGATGGAACATGCATGTTAACGAATCGAAACCTAATTCAAGTTAACAGTGCGTTACCAATTGAAATTTCATCGAATTCACTTACTGCAGGAAAAGATGCGATAACAATCATTCATGCAGATGAAATTGTATTTATTCAGGCAAATCAAATAAGCCAAAACAGCGGTTATGCGATTAATCGAAATCCCAATAGCGGGGTTGGAACGGTTTCAATTATTGCGAATAATATCGTTGGAAACCGAACCGGAACACAGGTTACATGCGCAAATCTTGGCAATGTAGATCACAATTATTGGGGTTTTGGTATTTCGCCAGCCACAGCAAGTGCAGACTGTACTTATCTGGCAGGAAAACTTCTAGGGAGTCCAATTTTGACATCGGTCTCAGGCAGAGGTTTACAAGCACAGAGGGTCACTGTAACAAATGAAAAGGTTTATTACTTTGAAAACCAAATCGCTGTGTCTCACAATATATCTGACCTGAACTTTGACATATTTATCATTAACCACGGAAATAATGCTTCTTCTGTACCGTTTATGAGTAATACAGGGGAAAATAATATCGTGCCTTGTAGTAATTATTTTGACATATTTATAGCAGATACGAATCCGCTTTCGTCAAATTTAAATCTTTTTCTAAAATATAGTTTGAATAATGCCTGTATAGCGAATATTGAATCCTCAACTTATTGTGGTCAAACTAATTCAACATTATTCCCACTCTGGTGGTTTGATCCTCTCCAACAAATCACTTCCGGATGGGACACCACCGGGCAATCGCCAACAGGTCCGGCTGCCGGAGGAGCAACCGGTCAGACGACGGAATGCAATTTGACCCAAAAAGAAATCAATGTTCAAATCGATAATAGTGGTCGGCCTGGTCTCAATTCAGATCTGGGCTTCACACCTTTCGTTATTGGAATCATCGGTCAACCAGCCGGCGCAGTCCTCAGCAGTTTCAATGCCATTGCTGAAAACATGAAAGTAACTATTCATTGGACAACAATCAGTGAATTAAATACGAGTGGATTTTATGTCCAAAGAAGAATTCAAGGAACAAGTGATTTTGCCCGCATATCACCTTATTTATCACACACTGGAACAGACACCAGCGGATCTACCTATACTTACATTGATACCACAGTCACGAATTTTTCAATTTATGAGTATCGCTTGGAAATAATCGGGAATGATTTTCTTTCTGTTTATTCGAATATCATTTCTGCAACACCAATCCCCGCTACGCAGACACCAACGGTCACTTCCACTTCAACAATAACTAACACACCTTCAATTTCTATTACACCAACCGGGAGTCAGACTGTTACGCCAACAATTACAACAACACCAACGATTACGGCTACGCGCACTCAGACTGCGACGAGAACCAGAACGCCCACCCGCACCAGGACAAGTTTTCAAGCTCCAGCGAGAACAAATACACCTGTTAGAACCTCAACAAGTACCCGAACACCATTTGTTTCAAGAACGCCATTACCAAATGGGATCACAAGAACTTTGACAACGACTGCCACTGTGCTTAGTTCTCAGACTCAAGTTCAACAATCAACCAATAGTGGTTATCCTGGTCCAAACAATCAGGGCGGTGAGCAAGACGATGAAGAACAACAGGGTTATCCAGGTCCGGGAACCCCTCAAACAAATGAAATTACACCGGAGATATCAGATGGAACTGTTACTTCAGAAATTGGTTCAACAACTTCACCACAAAAATCTCCGACAATTTCTCCAGGCAGTCAAACAGATAATCATGAAACCCCAATTTGGCTTTATGGAATCTTAGGTGCAATAATTGGATTATGCTTTATTTTGCTTATTATTTATTACTTATGGAAAAAAGATCGTATTAAGCTTCCCTTTTAACCGTTGATTGTATATAATAGCGCGTTTGCAAAAAATAGAATTCGTAATATAAGTTTTTCCGGTTTTTGATCAAATTTTTTAAAAACCGTCGTTTTTTGACTTTTAAACTTGATTATGCTATTCTTTTTATTTGATAAAAATTGAAATTAATCCTTTTCTTGGAGATAAAACGCTATGCAGCGTGAAAGAGTATCCGAAAATGTTTATTGGTTCCAAAGTGATGTTTATGCACAGGTGACAGCAGGAGTTATAACAGGACCGAAATGGGCTGTTGTTATCGATACGTTACCTGTTCCAGAAGAAACATTGGCAATGAGAAGTTTTATTGAAGAACAATTAGAAGTGCCAGTTCAATATATTATTAACACACATTTTCATGCAGATCATACTTGGGGTAATAATTTTTTTCCTGGCGCAACCATAATCAGTCACGAACTTTGCAGAAAAATGCAAATCTTACATGGCCCAACGTCCTTAGAAAATGCACAAAAGGGAAATTCTATCTTTAAGTCTGTTAAACTCATTTATCCACACCTGACTTTTGAAAGTGGGTCCCTATCATTGCGCGTCGGTAAGAAAAACCTGACACTTTTTCCAACACCTGGACATAGTAAAGACGGTATCTCCATTCTTATTGAAGAAGATCGAGTTTTGTTTGCAGCAGATGCATTTCTACCTATTCCTTATTTTGTTAATGGGGATATTGATGCATTAATTCAAACGATGGATTCATTTTCTGATCTCGGACTCGAAAATATTGTTCAAGGCCACGGCGATATTATCTTGCGTGGTGAAATAGAAGAAACCATACAATCGAATGTAAATTATCTCAAAAATTTACAGAAAATCGTTCGTAAGACATTAAAGGAAAAAAATCCTTTACGAGCTGCAGGTGAAATTGATGTCGTCGCATGTGGTAAAGATCGCGTTATGCTTGGCGGACTGGGAGATTCTTTACATGCCAATAATGTTCGATGGCTTTTGAGTCAATACGCTGCAGAAGCGGGTATTGAATTAAAAGAATCTACCGGTGACGATTTCGATGATGATATCGTGGACGAATAAATTTCTTTCAATAATTACTTTTGAAAGACCTTTTTCTTAAGCCATTTCGCTCTTAAACCGACCACACGCTCGGTTCCGTCTTTTAATCTTTGTAAATTTGGGCGTAGTGCGAAAATTAAAACGAGTAAAGCTAACGCACCATAGATGACATATGCCCAGGGAGATAGTCCCATAATTGCACGAATTAAAAACACGATCATTGCTATAAAAGCGATGCTCATTGTGGTTACGGATGCATAACCAATAAATAAGTAAACCAGAACAGCTAAAGGTAAGATGATTAAGGCAATTGGATTCCATAAAGCAATCGCCCCGCCCAGGCAGGTAGCGCCCCCGGCTCCACCTCGAAATTTCAGTCGATTATCTTCAATTTTTAGTAAAAAGATTGAGTAGTTATGCCCAATGATTGCCAATAGTGCTGCGCCTACTTGTACCCATGGTTGACCAGGTACTAACCAGGTGACAACCCATGCTGTTGCAGCACCTTTAAGTACATCCAAGATAGCGGTTATAGCACCTGCGCCTAATCCAGCTGCGCGCATTGCATTGGTGCCGCCAGTTCGCCCAGATTCAACTTCACGGACATCACGTCCATTAATTATTTTTACAACGATGTATCCAAAGGGTATCGAACCTAATATATAAGCAATTACTAAACTTATAACCCAATTACCAATTTCAACCATTATTAAATTCACCTCAAGAACTTTCTTGTTAATAATAACCCATTATAGCCATACTGGGTTCGATTTCTAATTATTTTTTAACCTTAACAAAATTGTTATTACCTTCAATGCTGAATTTATTGAAACTGGTTTACTCTGAGTATACTTTTGAGCGCTTGAAGCTTTGACCATTGATGAGATAAGAAAATAATTCCCAGTTCCCGTTCCTGGGAGTTACAATCAATGATTCAACCCCCGGATAATTAAATTCTATAATGTCAGTCATTGATGGGATTTCAGGTCCATTCGGATGTGAATGGAAAATTCCTAACAGTTCCAATTTTTGGTCATCCATCCAAATGAATGCCTGTAATAATTCTACCGGTTCCATGAAAAATCGCGTAGAAGATTCAAATTGATTTGTTATATTTAGTACTTTTTTTACCCGCGCATCTTTTCCAGCTAAAATTCCGCACACTTCTTTTGAAGAATTATTTTTACAATAATCAATAATTTGTTTAATTTGTTCATTTAATAAAATAAGCATCCTATCACTCAACCGTTGATAAATAACGCAAACATACTAAAAACCATGAATAAGAAGGCTGGTTCTCCCCATAATTTTCGACCAGCCAAACCTTCCTCTAAATTTGATGCAAATATTGTCAATGGATAAGAGATCGCAACGATTATCAATCCAAAAAATAAAGGTCTGACAGGCAGGTAATGTAATCCAATCACCACCTGACCTATAAATAATGAAATTCCAATTGTCCAATAATAATTCCATCGACCAGAAGGTGACCTTAAATTGATCGATCGTAATACGAGAAGAAATAATGAAAACACAAGTGCCGGAAGCAACAAAAAGAGCCTCAGACCTGCTGCATGAACAGTAATTGCCAGCGTTAAATAGAGTGCAAAGGATACTGCAGTCAATCCCATACTTGCAGGAATATTTAATGAACTATGCGGGTCAACAACAATAAATTCCGCAACAAAAACAAGGACAAGCAATAAACCGCCTAATGCTAAAACTGCCCACCATTCCGGACCAATTGAAAGAGAACTCAATGGCACGCCAATTACCCACGCAGTCAATGCAGGTATAAAACCATGTCGAATTAAGGAGCGTGAATCACGATTCGGGTGGGATTGGATAAGCCAATCAGAACCAAGGGCAGCTAAAATGGCGACGAGAAATGAAATGATCGTACTAAAATTCAGGGAAAAATTTAAGACAACGATTGCCAGATTGATATTTATTTGTTGTGTCGGAAAATCCACAAATGGAATCATTGCATAAAGTAGAATAATAGTTCCGGAGACAATACTCAACCGGTTTAAATCAGGTAAATTTGAGGATTTTTCCATTTTTTGATTGTATGACAATTATCTGATTCTTTGCAATACAAATCTCTTTTAAACTCATCCTTAACAATAGAACAAACGACCCATAACTACGAATGTGGTAAAATTAAGGATTGATATGGAAACTAATACGTTAAAACAAATAGACAATCCACCGAAATTGATGAATGCAATTATCGCTGGTTTTAACGTAATAGCAAATCACATAATCTTAATTTTATTCCCGGTTGTACTTGATATCTTCATTTGGTTAGGCCCGAGATTAAGATTACACAATGTTCTTGAACCGATGATCAGCAGAGCAAATCAGACACTCAGCACCTACAATAATGTTGAAATTACACAATTGTTAGAAAGTGCCCAGGAAGCATGGTCGTTAATTATTAACCGAATTAATCTGACCAATAGTATTTCAACATTTCCTTTGGGCATTCCAAGTCTGTTGGCTGGGACTGAATTAACAGGTAATCCAATTGGAACAGAGATTTCATACGAACTTCCTTCCTTTGGATTAGCGATCATTGTTTTCATTTTACTTGGCGGTATTGGTTTGTTGATTGGCGGGTTTTATTTTAGTGCCATTGCAAAAACTGTTAGCACTTCACAGGAAAAGTTTTCTCTTACAGTAGTTGGAAGTCAGTTGATTAGCACATTTGCTTTGTTATTTTTAACCATTGGAATATTAATCATTGTTATTATTCCTGCATTATTGATCGTGTCTGTTTTTGCTCTTTTTAGCCCTGCAATTGCGCAAATCGTCTTACTTATTTTTTCTTTTATTTTTATCTGGATATTAATACCTTTGGTTTTCTCTCCTCATGGTATTTTTCTAAATCATCTAAATGTCATTAAATCGATCATAACCTCATTCCGGTTGGTTCGATTGTTATTACCAGGGACGGGGCTTTTTCTTTTACTTGCTATGTTAATTGCTCAGGGATTAGATATTCTTTGGCTATCAGCGCCATCGAGTTCCTGGTTTACTTTAATCGGTATCATTGGCCATGCATTTATCTACACTAGCCTTATAACAGGGAGTTTCATATATTATCGGCAAGGGTTGGAATGGATGGAAAAAAATATTCAACAATTAACACAAGGTCTTTCTAAAACTAATGTATAGAAAATTATTTTTGATTGAATAACGGGTGAGGTGGAAATTTGGCAACAAACAATACAAATAATCCTTCATATGGAGCAAAAGATATTCAGGTATTAGAAGGGTTAGAAGCAGTAAGACGTCGCCCTGGAATGTATATTGGCGGAACGGATATTAAAGCATTACATCACCTGGTTTATGAAATCGTCGATAATTCTATCGACGAGGCTCTGGCTGGTTTTTGTAATTTAATCTCAATTGTGATCCATCCAGATAGTAGTGTGACTGTTGAAGATAATGGACGCGGAATTCCTGTCGACATTCACCCTCAAAAACAAGTATCTGCCCTGGAATTGGTTATGACAACTCTGCATGCCGGCGGAAAATTTGGTTCAGGCGGATACAAAGTATCCGGAGGCTTGCACGGTGTTGGATCATCCGCTGTTAATGCCTTATCTGAATGGTGTCGGGTTGAAGTCTGCCGTGACGGACATGTTTATTTACAGGAATATAAGCGTGGAATAGCCCAATCTCCAGTACAAATTATTGGAGATTGTGATCCGGAAAAAACCGGTACACGAACCGCATTTAAGTTTGACAAATTAATTTTCACGGAAGATATTGATTACCGATTCGAAACGCTTTTGACCAGGTTTCGGGAAATGGCTTTCGTAACAAGGAAAGTAAAGATCATTTTGATAGACGAACGGATTAATAAGGAAATTACTTTCTATTTTGATGGTGGAATTATTTCCTTTGTTCGATATCTAAACCGAAACCGCGAAAATCTCCACACTGTATTCTTTGTAGAAAAAGAAATGGATGGTGTCAGCGTAGAATCTGCTTTGCAATATACAGATGCTTATTCTGAATCAGTCTACTCCTTTGCAAACACGATCAATACAATTGATGGTGGCACACATTTAACCGGTCTACGGTCAGCAATTACCCGGGTCATTAATGACTATGCAAGAAGAAACAATTTGATCAAAGAAAACGATCAGAATTTTTCCGGAGACGATACCAGAGAAGGACTAACAGCAATCGTTAGTGTTAAAGTTCCTGATCCACAGTTTGAATCACAAACAAAAGTTAAATTAATGAATACGGAAGTCCAAACTGCGGTTCAACAAATTGTTGCTGAGGGATTTGCCGAATTCCTGGAAGAAAATCCGAACGCCGGGAAAGCGATCATTCAGAAGTGCCTGACTTCTGCCCGGGCACGGGATGCAGCAAAAAAAGCCCGTGATCTCGTCATTCGAAAATCCGCACTTGAATCTATGACTTTACCTGGCAAATTAGCTGATTGCTCAACCAGAGATCCCCTCATCTCAGAACTCTACATCGTCGAAGGTGATTCTGCAGGTGGTTCAGCAAAACAAGGACGAGACCGCCAATTTCAAGCCATTCTTCCTCTCCGAGGAAAGATCCTGAATACGGAACGGGCACGATTAGATAAGATTCTCTCTAATGAAGAAATTAAAGCGATGATCTCTGCATTAGGCGTTGGAATTGGAGATAATTTTGATCTTTCCAACATTCGTTATCATCGAATTATTATCATGACAGATGCAGATGTTGACGGAAGCCATATTCGTACGCTTTTACTTACATTCTTTTTCAGATATATGCAACAAGTGATCGATGCCGGTCATCTTTACATCGCCCAACCGCCTTTATATCTTCTTTCACATAAAAATCAAAAAAAATATGTGTACACTGAAGCTGAAAAGGATGAATATATCAAGGAAATTGGATTAAACCCGGAAAAAATCGGAATGCAACGATATAAAGGTCTGGGAGAAATGAATCCGGAGCAACTTTGGGACACAACGATGAATCCAGAAAATCGTACCTTGCTACAGGTATCCATCGAAGATGCTGCCCAAGCTGACCGAACATTTGACATGTTGATGGGACAAGCCGTTCCACCGAGAAATCGGTTTATTCAAACCCATGCTCATGCTGTCCAAAATTTGGATGTTTAATTATTCTCTTATCTAAAATAATCAAAAAAATCTATGCATTTGTCGTATAGATTTTTTTGATTATTATCAGGAAATTTTTCAAGGTTTTTCTTTAAAATATTTCATTTTATTTACGCTATACAAATGGCTATCCGTACATTTGCCGCACATGCTATGATTAGTAAAGTAAAGGAATGAGGTGGAATTATGGCGAAAACATTTGTTTACCGGGCAGAAGATTTATTCGATTTTATGGTTCGTTTTTTTGTGAAATTAGGCGTTCCCCAACCCAGAGCAGAAATTACCGCTGAAATTTTACAATCAGCGGATTTAAGAGGTGTTTCTTCGCATGGCATGATTCGTCTGCAATCTTACTATGGCAGTCGCTTACAAAAAGGATTGATTGATCCCCTGGCAAATGGTGTTGTTGAACGCGAAAATCTAGCTTCGATTGCCATAAATGGAAATAATGGATTGGGTCAGGTTATTGCAAAAGATGCAATGAATCGCTGTATTGAAAAAGCCAATCAAACCGGAATCGCAATGGTAACTGTTTCAAACAGTAATCATTATGGAATCGCTGGTTACTATGCCATGATGGCACTCGATCATGAAATGATTGGAATTAGCCTGACCAATTCACAACCCCTCGTTGCTCCAACATATGGGCGGTCTAGATTATTAGGGACAAATCCAATCGCAATCGCTGCACCGGCACTCACCTCAAAACCATTTGTCCTTGATATGGCAACGAGTATTGTGCCAATTGGTAAAGTTACTTATTATGACAAGGCGCAGGAAAAACTCCCCACAGGTTGGGCAATCGACTCAAGCGGAAATGTCACCAATTCACCGAAAGCTGTTCTGGATGGCGGTGCATTATTCCCGCTTGGAGGTCCGGATTATTTGCGAGGGTACAAAGGATATGGATTGGCAATGTTGGTAGATATTCTTTCCGGGGTTTTATCCGGATCTGCTTTTGGAAAAAATGTCGCCAATCCAAAAAATAATAAACCGGCAAATGTAGGTCATTTCTTTGCCGCAATTCGTCTGGATGCATTTCGAGACCCAAATGACTTCAAAAATGATCTTGAAGCATTATTCGATCAATTAAAATCTGCAGAAAAAGCAGAAGGGCAAGATAGGATTTACATACATGGGGAAAAAGAATTTGAATTAGCTGAGAAATACAAAAAGGAAGGAATTCCTTTACTGGAAGAAATCGTAAAATCACTTGTCCAGGCAGGCAATGAAATTAATGTTCCCTTTGATTTTGAACCGGTAAATATCTCTGAAAGCGACCCAATCGATTCTGGAAATTAGGAATCGTTAACGATTATTGATCATTAAGAGAACTTCGAAAGGCTCCAGGATAATTTTTCGGTCCAGAATTCCCGGTACTTTGTCACGTTTATTTGAAAATAAGAGAGACCAATTTTGATTTATGATCGTAAAACTGACGATAAATCCAATTCGTCTTTTACTGAAATTTAGCGCAATGATTACTTCCTGATCGTTGGTTTTTCGCATATACGCCAACAACCTTTGCGGTTCATACGTTAAGGGCAAGTACATTCCGTTTCGTAATGCGGGTGTGTTTTTTCGGATTTGAATCAATTTTCGATAAAAATTTAATAACGATTCAGATTGCTCTTTTTGAACAATTACATTCCGATAATGATAATTTTCATTAACGGGTAACCAGGGATCGTTATCCGAAAAACCAGCATTTGGAGTACTATCCCACTGCATCGGCGATCTGCATCCATCGCGACCCTTATAAAAAGGCCAATAATGTTTTCCGATCGGATCTTTTACTTCCGATTTAGATATGACAGGAATATCACGCATGCCAATTTCCTCACCATAATACAAAAATGGAGTCCCACGCAATGTAAGGATCATCGCTGCTAAAACCTTCAATCGTTCATCCTTATCGTTTTTTTCATATCTACTTGCCGACCTGGAAACATCATGGTTGTTGAGAACATAATTTGGCCATTTATGATCCTGTAATAAATTTTCCCAGTTTTGAATTGATTGATGAAACCCTTTCGCAGTAAACCGGTTTTTTAAAAATGAAAAGTCAAATGTCGCATGTAATCCCTGTTCAGAAATGTAAGATGCTGCTATTTGAGTACTGGTTTCAAAAGATTCACCAACAGCGTATTTTTCCGGATACATATCAAGCAAGTCTCTAAGTTTTGCCAAAAAGGGTTTTAATTCCGGCTGATCGATATCATATTGATGATAATAACGATCAAACCCAGCCAAGCCTAGTTTGGGAGGATTATTTTCAAAACCTTCACTCTTAAAAAAAGCATTAAAAACATCCAGTCGAAATCCATCTACACCTTTTTTTAACCAGTAATCAATCATTTCTAGAATGGCTTTTTGGACTTTTGGGTTACTCCAATTTAAATCCGGCTGCTCTTTGTAAAAAAAATGGAAATAGTATTGATTTGTTCGTTCATCCCATTCCCAACCACTTCCACCAAATCTGGATTGCCAGTTATTCGGTACACCACCAAATTTATTTTTGTCCTTCCAGATATACCAATCCCGGAATGGATTGTCTTTTGCAATCCTTGATTGTTGAAACCAATCGTGTCGATCGGAGGTATGATTGAGAACTAAATCCAAAATAATACGAATTCCTTTTGCGTGAGCAGTTTCTAATAGATTATCAAAATCATCCATTGAACCAAATTTTGGATCAATTTCATAATAATTCTGAACATCATATCCGTAATCAACATCCGGGCTGAGGTAAATTGGAGATAACCAAATTGCATCAATCCCCAAATCCCTTAAATAATCCAATTTCTGTAAAATTCCATTCAAATCCCCGATACCATCATGATTGCTATCCTTAAACGAACGGGGATATATTTGATAAATTACTCCATCCCGCCACCAAAGAAAATCCGGTTCCATAACTACTCCAATAAATAATATACCAATGATTATACAGATTAACTTCGAATGAGATAAATCCCGAAATGAATCCTTGAACAAAATGTAGCTTTGTGATAAAATGATTTCGTAATAAAGCTTATAGTAGACCGCAAAGAAAAGTGGGCAACCCCCACTTTTCTGTTTAGTAAAGTGTATTTTTTTGTGGGAGAAACGCTAAGAAATGAGAAATGAATTTACCCTCGCATTCAATGAAGTCCTTGAAGAGAAAGGACTACCGCGCGATATTATCCTTAAGGCATTGGAATCAGCTATGGTTTCTGCATATAGGCGTTCTGTAAATGCTTCTAATGCACAGCGTATAGAAGCCAGCGTAGAAATTGACACCGGCAAAGTGACAATTTTTGCAGAAAAAGAAGTGGTTGAAGAAGCGCAGGATGACCGAACAGAAGTGACTTTAGAAGTCGCACAGAAATATAATGCTGAGGCAGCTTACGGCATGATGGTTTTAGTTGAAACCACACCCAAGAATTTTGGACGTGTAGCAGCACAAACAGCGCGACAGGTTATACAACAAAGGATTCGAGACGCTGAAAGACAAATGCAGCTGGATCATTATGCAGAACAACTTGGTGAGATCATCAGTGGAGTTGTTCAGGCAACAAACGCCCAGGGATTGACCATTGGACTTGAAATGAAAGCCGAAGGAGTCATGTTAAGAAAAGATTTGATTCCCGGAGAGCGATTTCACGTTCATGACCGTGTCCGAGCTTTGGTTGCAGAAGTAAAAGATTCAAATCGTGGACCACAAATCTTATTGTCACGAACACATCGAAACTTCCTTCGCAGACTACTGGAAACTGAAGTGCCTGAAATTTTCCATGGCATTGTGGAAATCCGGTCAATTACGCGTGAACCTGGTCAGCGAGCAAAAGTCGCCGTTTCAGCCACCCAATCTGGAATTGATCCGGTTGGTGCTTGTGTTGGTTTACGGGGCGTAAGAATTCAAGCCATTGTACGAGAACTTCATGATGAAAAAATTGATGTAATCGAATGGCATCAGGATCCATCACAGTTTATTGCCCGTGCTATTAGTCCCGCAAAAGTGAGTGGTGTATTTCTGAATGAATTTTCTGAAGGCGGAAAAACAGCAACCGTAGTTGTTCCGGAAGACCAGTTGAGTTTAGCCATCGGTCGCGATGGACAAAATGCCCGTTTAGCTGCCAAGTTGACAAGCTGGCGCATTGACATTAAGAGCCTCCCGGAAGCTGCCAGTGATGCACTATTCAAATTGCAGAACGATCCTACCTTATCCGAATTGGCTGCTCATGAAAAAGATAATATAACAAAAGTCGAAGAAATTCTGGCGAAAAAATCCAGTGGCGGCATTATTAATGCTGAAAATTACGATTACATGATCAAATTTGTAGAAAGAATTGAGAAACGGTCATTTATGCGCAGCAAAGAAGAAGAAGCTGCGGAAAAGAAACGAATGGATGACCTGAGATCTAAAATTCCTGCTCGATTCTTTGAAACCGATATTCTCGATTCTGGATTACCTGAACATGTAAATTACATATTGCAAGAAGCTGGATACAACAACTTGTCCGATTTGGTTGTCCAAATGTTACAACAACCGGACAATATTCTGCGATTAAATGGTATGGGACCAAGGGCAATGAAATCCATTGAAGATCTGATGGAGAAATTACCTGAATTAGTAGAACAAGAACACGAAGCCCTTGCTTCTGAAAAATTATCAATTCAAGAAGTAGAAACGGTCACCCCAATTGTCGTAGAAGAAGAAAAAATCGCCTCACCAGAAGAAGAATTGATTTTAGCGATACCAGTCAGCGAATTAGAAGAAGAAAAAGAAATTGACTATATAGATACCAGCCTGGTCGGTGTGAATTTGGAAACACCTGTTGATGTTGCAGAAGTGAAGACAGTTTCAGTGACTGAAAAAGAAGAAGAACTAACTTTCGACGAATTATTTGCTCTGCAAGCTGATGTAACAGAATATGTCGCCATTGAAGAGGAAGAGGAAGAAGGAATAGACAAAAAGGATAAGAAAAAGAAAGACAAGAAAAAACGTCATGTCGAAGTTACATATAACGAAGAAGAAGATTTGCTAGTTTATCGCAAGAAACATAAACACGAAGGCGATGAATGGGCTGATTGGGAATAAGACAAAGAATTATGAGGAAAAACCGTGGTAAAAAAATCACCAAATCGGATCAAACATATTCCTCAAAGAACCTGTGTCGGTTGTCACGAAATTCTTGCAAAAAGAACATTGACAAGAATTGTGAGAACCGCCACAGGCTTACAAATTGATAAAACAGGTAAATTACCTGGACGGGGCGCTTACATCCACGACCAATTAAGTTGTTGGCAAACAGCAATTAAAGGGAAATTGGCAAACGCATTGCGCACCGAAATGACAGAAAAAGACCGGATCGTATTAATTCAATACATGGAAAGTAACCTGGTTATTTCCCCAGATGATGACCATGCAACAGAAAAATGATCGTTTACTGATACGGTAAGGCCAGATCGACCTGAGACGCAAGTCAATCTGGAAAGGGGGGCAATCAAGCGTATGAGGTGCGTAATATGAGCGAGAATGGACTGAAAAAAATTATTCTACCAACAAGTTTGACTGTCCGCGAACTTGCACAATTTATGGAAGCCAGCCCTATTCAGGTCATAAAAGTTCTTATGACGAATGGTGTCATGGCAAATATCAATCAACAAATAGATTTTGATACGGCTGCCATTGTCGCATCTGAATTAGGTTACGAAGCTTCTATTGAAATACAAGAAGAAGAAGTAAAAGATGATGATTTAAGTGAAATACCCATGTGGCGACAGACAATTTCCGGAGAAAATCCGAAAGATTTAATTGCCCGACCACCCGTAGTTACCATATTAGGTCATGTTGATCATGGTAAAACGACATTATTAGATGCAATTCGCCATACCAGCGTTGCCAGTGGTGAGGCTGGTGGTATTACACAGCACATTGGTGCTTATCAAGTAGAACATAAAGGGCAATTGATCACATTTCTAGATACACCAGGTCACGCAGCCTTCACTGCCATGAGATCTCGTGGTGCACAAGGTGCGGACATCGTCGTTTTGGTCGTAGCTGCGGACGATGGTGTTATGCCACAGACAAAAGAAGCAATTGCTCATGCAAAAGCTGCCATGGTTCCAATCATTGTTGCTTTGAATAAAATCGACCGCCCGGATGCAAACCCGGATTTCACAAAAAGGCAATTAGCAGAATCAGGACTTGTTCCTGATGATTGGGATGGCGATACGATGATCGTGCCAGTTTCTGCCAAAATGAAGACAGGCATCGAAGATCTGCTTGAAGCGATCTTGTTGACATCTGAAAATTCAACAATATTAGCCAATCCAGGCGGAAACACAATTGGTACCATCATTGAAGCAGAAATCGACCGTGCCAAAGGGGTTGTTGCAACTCTTCTCGTCCAAAATGGTACCGTTAATATGGGTGACATCATCATTGCAGGAACAACTTATGGAAGAATCCGTGCCATGTTTGATTACAAAGGAAAACCAGTGAGAAAAGCCGGACCATCAACTCCGATTCTGGTAATGGGTTTAAATGATGTGCCACATGCAGGAGACGTTTTCAAAGTTGCAAAAACGAACAAAGAAGCAATTTTATTGATTGAAGAGCGCAAAGCCAATCAAAAAGAACGTCTGTCTTCTGTGCCAAAAGCTACCCTTGAAGAATTATTTAGCCGTGTTCAGGCTGGAGAAGAACGTGAATTAAGATTGGTTATTAAAGCAGATGTCCAAGGATCGTTGGAACCAATTATGACTTCTTTACAAGACCTTTCGACGAAAGAAATTTCGATCAATGTCTTGCATGCTGAAACTGGAAATATTAGCGAAAATGACGTCATGTTGGCAGTTGCGTCACATGCGATTGTTATTGGTTTTAACACAACCGCAGATTCAGCAGCCAGAAAATTAGCCGAAGCAGAAGGCGTATCTATTCGTTTATATTCCATCATCTATCGGTTAATTGAGGATGTAGAAAAAGCTTTGAAAGGGATGCTGGAGCCTGAGTATGTTGAAGTCATACTTGGATTGGCAGATGTTCTGGCAGTCTTCAAAATCACAAAAGTTGGTGCAATCGCCGGATGCAGAGTATCGAAAGGCGAAATTCGAAGAAATGCAAAAGCTCGCGTTGTGCGAAATGAAACAGAAATATTTTCCGGAGAATTCGGCTCATTAAAACATGAAAAAGATGATGTTCGGGAAGTTCGTACAGGTTTTGAATGCGGAATTGGATTAAAAGGTTTCAATGACTTTGAAGTTGGTGACACAATTCAATGTTTCATAATGGAATTGTCCACAGCCGTATAGAAAGAAGAATATTATTATGCCATCTAAATTAAGATTGACAAGAATTGGTGATCGATTTAGACAAGAATTATCTGAAATGTTGGTAAAGCAGGAAATTCATGATCCTAGACTTTCAGGTGTAACAATAACCGAGGTAAAAGTTGACCGCGAATTGGCATTTGCCTCTATTTATGTTTCTGCAATCGAAGGAAATGAACGATCAAAAGAAATTTTAAAGGGGTTTGTAAGTGCAAGTAGTTTTATTAGAAAAATGTTGTCCGAACGAATTGAACTCAGGTCCTTTCCAAAATTAAGGTTTTTTTGGGATCCGACGCCTGAACGAGTAGATCGAATTGAAAAATTGTTCTCGCAAATTAAAGAACAAGATGGTTCAGTCGAGCAGTCAGATCAAATAATATCCGGAAAGACAGTCGATGATTGATTTTTTTGACAATGAAGAAATTAAATCTTTATTTAATAACAAAGATACTTTTTTAATTGCTTCACATATACGCCCGGATGGTGATGCAATTGGTTCAGCTTTAGGTTTAGGACTGGCTTTACGAAATTTCGGCAAAGATGTAACAATATATTTAGCTGATGGTGTACCCTCGAATTTTCATCATCTTCCTGGAAGCCAGACAGTTATAAAATCATTAGACGTCCACAGCTCATTTGATCTCGTCATCAGTCTTGACTCATCGGACCAGGAACGTTTAGGAGAAGCTTTTTCGAACAAAAATGTTGATTTACAGATTGATCATCATGTCACCAACGTAAATTATGCAAAGATCAATTTAATTGATCCTTCTGCAGTAGCTACCTGCGCAATTTTGGCTGAGTTTTTGCCAAAATGGGATTTACAAATCAGTGAAGAAATAGCAACATTACTGATGACTGGAATTCTTACTGATTCAATCGGTTTTAGAACATCGAATACAACCTCAAAGTCTCTTCGATTAGCTGCCGATCTGATAGATTCTGGTGCGAACCTTCCTGAAATCTATCACGAGACACTCGTTGGTCGAACATATCAACAAGTTAATTATTGGGGTTTTGGATTGCAAAGACTCCAAAAGAAAGGCAATGTGGCGTGGACTTCATTAACACTTGCCGACCGAAAATTAGCTGATTATAATGGTAATGACGATGCGGATCTAAATACACTCCTTTCAAGCATTTCAGAATGTGATGTGACAATTCTCTTTGTTGAGCAAAAAAATAAGCATGTGAAAGTTTCATGGCGATCAAAACCAGGATTGGATGTATCACAAATTGCTTTTAAGTTTAATGGTGGTGGCCATATTTCCGCATCAGGTGCTGATATTAATGGGGAATTAAGTAATATTCAAAATCTCGTGCTCAATGAAACATTTTCAACTTTAAAGCAAGACCAAGAAATTAAAATAGAGCAATAAATAATTTTTAAACAATACCAGATTATTCTGGGGAGATTTTATATGAATGATGAAATAAAAAATGATGTGTCCGGCGTGTTAGTTGTTGACAAACCAATCGGAATGACTTCCCATGATGTTGTCCAAATAATTCGTAAAGGAACAAATATTCGAAGAGCCGGCCATACCGGGACGCTCGATCCTCGTGCATCCGGGGTTCTTGTCATTTTAGTCGGACCTGCTGTTCGTTTGAGTGAATATGTCTCTGCTTCGGATAAAAGATACCAGGCAGTCATACAACTGGGGACCACCACGGATACATTTGATGCAGATGGTCGCGTACTTAGCACGACTTCGGTTGATATTTCAGAAAAACAATTTAATGATGTATTACAGTCATTTGTTGGTGAAATACAACAAGTACCTCCACCTTACTCTGCTGTGAAAGTGAAAGGTAAAAAAGCGTACGAACTTGCCAGAGAAGGTGAAGAGGTAGATCTCGAACCAAGAATGATTAATGTTTACAATCTGGAACTTCTTGAATGGGCTCCACCGGAAGCAGTGATTGATGTTTATTGTTCTTCCGGCACATATGTGCGCTCACTTGCACATGATCTGGGTGAAAAGCTGGGTTGTGGTGCTCATTTAATTGGTCTCCGAAGAACAAAAAGTGGCCGTTTTACTTTGAGAGATGCTGTTCCTTTACGTAAATTACGGGAATCATTCGATGATAATTCCTGGAGCGAACATTTAATTCCAGCAGCTGAAGCATTGAGTGATTGGCCGGCAATTGATTTAACTCCGGAAGAATTAGACATCGTGAAACATGGCCGACGAATTGCAGGAACCCCGGGTCTTGGAAATATGGCGAGAGCGATAAGTCCTGAAGGAGATTTGATCAGTCTACTGGAATTTGATTACGAAACAAGTGAATGGCAGCCGAAAAAGGTTTTTTCGAATTAATCCTGAAAAAATTATCACCGAACTATGAAACATCTTCGAAAACTTGAACCAATTCAGGAAGAGAATATTTGGGTAACCATCGGAGCATTTGATGGTGTTCATTTAGGACATCAACAAATTATCCGGACCATGGTAAAGGATGCTCAAATCAATAATATCAAAACCGGTGTGATTACATTTTATCCCCACCCGGCTATTGTAGTTCGTCAGTTGAAAGATGCTTTCTATCTTTCCTCACCGGACGAAAAATCTGAAATTTTTAATGATTTAGGTGTTGATTACACAATCACTATTCCATTTGATTATGATTTCTCTCAACTTTCTCCCGAAGAATTTGTACAAAAATTGTTGTTGAATATTCCTGTATCGCAATTTTGGATTGGAAATGATTTTTCATTCGGCAAAAACAGGACAGGAAATACTGTCGTTCTGGAACAATTAGGTTTACGCTATGGATTCAAAACAGTCATTTCTGATCATTTAACCCAGGATTCTGAAAAAATTTCCTCAAGCAAGATTCGAAATTGGGTTCGTGAAGGTGAAATGGATTTAGCAACCCAATCATTAGGTCGCCCGTATAGTCTGACAGGTATCGTCATTCACGGCGATGAACGAGGTAGAAAAATTGGTTTTCCTACCGCAAATTTGTCTGTCTGGGAAGAAAAGTTATTGCCTCCTGCTGGCGTATATGCAACTCTGGCAGTGGTTGAAAATCAGATTTATTATTCTGTGACAAATGTCGGATTTCGCCCAACATTTAAGAACAATCAGATTAAACCGCAGGTTGAGACTTATCTGCATCATTTCAATCGAAGCATTTACGATTTGCCGGTACAATTATTCTTTGTCAAAAGAATTCGTCCTGAAATTAAATTTGAAAGTATTTCTGCAATTACTGAGCAAATCACCCAAGATGTGCAAAAATCGGAGGAGATTTTAAGACATGCCGAAAAACAGACAAGTCTATTTGTTAGATCCGCAACAATTAACCCCTGAAACAATTGCCGTTACTTTTGCTAAAACCTCTAGATCTCCAGAATCCTTTCGAGATATTGCATCAGAATTATCTACAGAAAAAAGTGCTGAATTCCACGAGAAATGGGTTGTTGGATACGGTCATTCATCCGTTGCAGAACATGCAGTATTACATATCGCTGTGGAAAATATTTCCAGACTTGCTGTAGAATGCCTTGAAAGCAATCGTTTAGCATCATACACCGAAAAATCAACCAGATATCAGAAATGGGATCAGGAAAGTTTTTATATTCCTGCCGAATTAAAGAACGAAAAATTAAAAAAAGCATATATCGAAACAAATTCATTTCTTTTCGAAACATATAAGAAATCTTTACCTGTCGTTCAAAATGAAATCGCCAAACATAATCCCCGCAAAGAAAATGAATCTGAAGCCGGATGGGAACGACGCATACGTTCTTTGTATGTGGATGTTTCCAGATTTTTATTACCAGCTTCTGCACTTGCAAATGTAGGCATGACGATCAACGCCCGGGCATTGGAGCATGCAATAAGAAAAATGCTCTCCCATCCACTGGATGAAGTAAAGCAAATCGGTGAAGAGATAAAATCGGTTTCAAAGACAAATGTTCCTACCTTAGTAAAATATGCGGATGTAGTCCCCTATTGGGTGAATACTGCCCGGAATTTTGAAATTTCAAGTAAAAAAGTCACATCATTTACAGCTTTAAATAATTGGTGTCAGTTAGTTTCACACGATTCAGAAACAGAAAAAAGAGTTATTGCAGGTCTGCTCTACCGCTTCTCAAATTCAGATTTTCAATCCATTTTAAATTTTGTAAATTCCTGTTCCAAACAGGAGTTAGAAACGCTCGTCAAGCAAAGTGTGGAGAATATCGAGAAATTTGACATTCCGCCAAGAGAATTGGAATATTCCTATTTTACATTTGACATTTTGATGGACCAGGGCGCATTCTTTGAAATCAAGCGTCATCGCATGATGACTCAAACTCCTCAATCACTGACTACTTTATTAGGGTACGCAGTACCAAAATGCATTAGCCTGGCCGGATTTGAGAAAGAATATCATTTAGCGATGAAAAAAGCAGACGAAACCTATCGATTCATTGCAGAATATCAACCTGATGTCGCTTCTTATGTTGTTCCAAATGCATATAATCGGCGTGTTCTTTTGCATGCTAATTTACGAAGTCTGGACCACTTAATATCACTTCGATCAGCCCCAAATGCCCATTTCTCTGTTCGTAGAATTGTGCATAAAATGGCTGAAGAAATCGTTTCAGTCAGTCCTTTGAGCAGGCATTGGTTGAGAGAAACGCAAGATGAAACATGGCAGGATGTTGAAGAAAAGTATTTTACCAGCACAAATTAAATAAAATATATTTAATTCAGGCTTAATGAAACTTCTTTTATCGTCTCCGATTGCAAATTTGTATCATACCAATTCCACATTTCATCCAGATACAATGTTTTCAAATTTTTGAATTCGATTGCTTTGGGATCATCTTCCTTCAATTCGGAATTTTTCAGAATCTCATAATCAGGATGTTCTTTTTTCCATCCATTAATTAATTTTTCAGCAGTTTTTGGGCGCTCCATCCAGTTACTGATTGGGGAGTAATTTCCATCCATGATATAAAAAACCGGAACTTTGTTTATGTTCAATGAAAATAAATAGGATTTGAATTCCGGGAAAAGATTTCGGTCGAAGATTTTGAATTCAAGATTTGGAGCGCATTCCACCATTTTAATTAGGATAGGGATATTCATCAAACAATCCGTGCAACCCGGGTCACTTAAAACAAAGATTTTTCTTACTTTTGAATATGTTTTTAATCTTTGACACTCAGATTGAGTGATTCGGACATCTCGGAGTCGCGTTTTCATTTCTTTTTGATATTTATTCATATGATCGACATATTGTTGTATATCAAAACCTTTTTCCCATAAGTCTGCAAAATTCATTTGAGTTTACTCTTCCAATTTAAATATAATCTCAATAATAATCTATTTTGCCTTATTGAAACAAATTCGATTTATTTTTACTTTTTTAGTTTTTAGTCAAGACAACTTTTACTTAATTTTAAAAAAATTCAAAAGAATTTTTCTTTTCAGCAATTTGAATCAGATGATTTTTTTTCTCCAATGTCTTCAAACCACAACCCTGGATTATTATGAATAAAATCTTGCATAGTATGAATACAAAGTTCGTCATTAATGACTTCGACATCTACGCCATGATCATGCAATAATTGTTCATTGCCTTGAAAAGTCACATTCTCACCAATAACTACTTTTGGAATCTTATATAAAAGTATGGCACCGCTACACATGTTACAAGGGGAAAGAGTCGTATATAGGGTAGATTTTTCGTAATCACAGGGCGTCAATCGACCGGCATCTTCAAGAGCAGCCATTTCTGCGTGTAAGATAGCACTTCCTTTTTGAACTCTTTGATTGTGCCCCCTACCAATAATTTTTCCATCCACGACAAGAACAGAACCGATTGGGATACCTTTTTCATTTATACCTTTTTGTGCCTCCAGAAAAGCCGCTTTAAGGAATTCATCCATAAACACCTCTTAAAATAAACATTCATTTATTATAAAAATTAAAAATATACTTTTACAATCAAACGTAAATAGATTAGGTACGGATGATCTCGTTTTGTTTAGTAAGAACAATAGTTATTCCACATGATTTATCAAATAGAATGACTCATGACTCCACCATAAACACATCGATGATTAATATTTTTTTATAGAAAATGAGAACCCTAAAAAGAGATTTCGAACATTCCGATCAGGAAATTCAATTTCTCAATTTTTATTTGAACTAATTTTGAAATTTTTCGAAAATCATGAAAAGTAAGGATCGAAAATAGAATCAGTTCTTTTCCATATTTATGGGAATGAACAAATGAAATATCGAACCCTTTCGGAATTCACTTTCAAACCAAATCGACCCACCTTGAAGCTCGACCATACTTTTCGTGATATTTAGTCCCAACCCTGTTCCCGGCACTTCTCTTGCTTTTGGATCTTCAGACCGGAAGAACTTTTGAAATATCTTTTTTTGATCTTCCGGCTTTATACCAATACCTGAATCTTTCACCCATAAATGGACAACATTTTGATTATAAAGATCATTTACCTGATTTTCTTCAACAGTGGCACCAATGTTAATTTCCGTTCCATTATCAGAATATTTATGGGCATTATTAATTAAATTGATTAATATTTGCGATAATCGGATTGGATCAGCCCAAACCTTTGGTAGATCTTCTGCAATGTCCAACTCGATCTTCTGATTTTTTTCCTCGAGGAAACGACGGTTGGATCGGATTACTTCCTCAATAACTGCTTGCAAATTAACTGATTTAAACTCCAATCGCAATCTGCCCGCTTCAATTTTCGTCAGATCATTCAGGTCTGAAACTAGTGTATTCATGCGATCTACATTGGAACTGATGGTTGAAAGAAAATTCGCCTGTGCTTCATTAATTTCGCCTACTGTCCCTGTTGAAAGCAGTTCTGTATATCCTTTTATCGACGTCATAGGATTTTTCAATTCATGCGCAACGAGTGAAACAAATTCACTTTTCGCAAGATTTGCAGATCGAATCTCCGAATACAATTGACCATTCACAAGTGCAATTGAGGCGTGTTCACTCAATCGAATCAAAAATTCTAATGTTTGATCATCGATATGATCTTCATCTACAAACTCCAGAAATAGGAAAGCAAGGGGAGTATCTTTTCTGCGGATTGGAATCAATATTTGTGATTTGGTATTTTCAAAAAAATAAAAATCCGATTCTTTTACTTTCTTAATAATCGGTAGACCACTAATCAATACTGAATCAAGATCTAAAAATGATAACGGCAATATTTTATTTAAATAATCAGAAAGAATTTCGGTTTGGTATCCTTCATAAACTTCTATGCGAACACCGTCATCCATGATCAAACCAATAAACCCGGCATTTGCTTTTGCTTGTCGTACAGCCCAGTGCAATGTAATATCCAACACTCTTTGAAGATCCAAGGAAATATTTAATTCCCGGTCAATCCTTTGCATGATCGAAAGTTCTTCAACTTTATTTGCTAATGCTTGATCAGTACTCGAATATAATCTGGCGTTATCGATTGCTATTGAAGCTTGAGCAGCAAAGGTCGTGAGTATTTGTTTGTCATTTGTTGTAAAAGGAAGTCCATCTTTACGATCTACCAACTCAATCACACCTATTACTTCGCTTTTTGAAATCATCGGTACAAATAAGTATGAGCTTTTCTTGCCTTTCGAATTTTTACTGATATTTTTTATTTCGATTGCATTGATCTTATTATTTTTTATTTCCGAAGAAGTGTTCATTATCACTGGTTCAGTAAAATCAGATCCGAAAACCATGTTTTCCAAATCTTTACTATTACCAGTAAAGCCAAGTGAAACTTGTGCATGATATTCTTTTGTTACCGGGTCGACAATCAGGATGGCACCTTTTTCACAATTGATGATTTCCAGCGATATATTTAAAATTTCCATGAATAATGGATGCAATTGCAAAGTAGCTGTCAATTTTTGGTTTAAATGGTTCAACTTAGCTAATTGCAATGCTCGCGCTTCAGATTCCTGAAAAATCTTAGCTTTTACAATCGCACCGGCAATTTGGTCCGCCAATGCTTGAAGCAAAGAAAGTTGATCAGGAGAAAATTTTTGTAAATTCGAATATTGTCCAAGCAAAAACAAACCAATGGTTTCTGCTCCTGCATTTAACGGAACAAACACTGCAGATGATAGTTTTTCACGAATAAAAATCGCGGAACTTGCTTCGCATTCCTCAATATAATTTTCTGCATAATAAATTCGTCCTTGAGAAATTATTTTTGCCTCAAGGGATTTCTCTGATTCTATCCATTTATTTTCTTCATTAAAAAGTCTTTCAGAATTCTCGACATAAAAAACCTGGATGATGGAAGATTCTTCTGAGTTCTTTAAAACAATCGAGAAAATATCCGGTGTAAAAATTTGTGATATTTGCGTATAAATCAATTCATAAATGTCATTCAATTCGACTGTGTAGTTTACACCTTGGGCTACTTTGGCTAATATGTTTGACTCGTAATTTCGTCGCTCAAGACTGTCAATTACCAGCGATCTTTCAATTGCCATTGTTGATTGTTCTACAATAGAATTTAGATAATTAATTTCACCTACCGAAAAAGTTTCTCCATCCAATCGATTTGACATTGCAACCCACCCCAGAAGGTGCTTTTGTCCCTGGATTGGAATAAACAATTTCACTCCAAGTAACCGAATCCGATTCAAATCTGGTTTTAATAAAGATGGAATAATTCCGCGATCGTCGAAATATTGACCTCTCGTTTCTTTTAACAAATATTTTACCAATGCGGAATTCTGATCAAATACCAGATCGCTGCTTCTTTGATTGCCAAACATTGTTGCCTGATAAAGATTTGTATTTGAATCAAACAAGAAAATGTGAACATATTGTGATTGCACAGCTTCCTGAATGTCTAAACGGAGCAAATTCACAATGTCATCCAATTTTACTAATTCTTTCAAATCACTCCGAAAGGTAATCATTCTGTTTTTGAAACCTTCCGGAAGCATCTCAAAATCTGATTTGATGAATTTATCCAAATACGTCTTAATTGGGTAGATGCTTAAAGAAATCAGAAAAAAGAGAAATCCCATTAAAAATGGGTTATCGATTTGTATTTTTCCAAAAAAGATGAGCCCTATTCCTGAGACAATAAAACCATATCCAAGTGTGATAAGTCCTGCAAGAATCATATTTCGTAAAACCTGATTTCCCAATTTTTCCTGATTATTTTCAATAATTTTGTATCTGATTGCAAGATAAGATAAAGGAAATAGCACAACAGGATAGGTAAGCCAACTATCAAATATTATTTTTGGATTGAACAAATAAATTAAAAACCAGATGCAAACTATAGCAAAAGATAGTATGCTGCTTATAGAAAGAAAAAGGCGAATTTTCTTATCGTTGGGTTCTCTGGATAAAAATGAGGCTAATATCAAAACAAGAAAACCTAAAAACAATACCGGAATAGAAAAGAATAGAACCGGTTTAATATATGCCATGAACAACTGAGGAAAATCAACTCCATAAGGATTTATCCATGTGAAAAACGAAACAATAAATGCAAAAAGATATCCAAAACCAATGACTTGTGTGCGGTATCGAAATGGTTTTATTTGTTCCAAAGCAAAGTGTAAGAAACCTATTGCTGCTAACGGGGCAGCTGCAATCCATATTGGAAACAAGACATGCGTCGAAACAATGTCAAAAAGCGTCCCGAACACCACTGCCATTGCACCACAAAATATTGGAAGACCTGCTTGCTGACCATAAACTAATTGATCCTTAAATGCAATCATTCCAATTGCAAAGAACATCCATGCAATCAAAAACGGAAGATAAAAATTTAAAAGTTGATTTGAAATTGGAAAGATTGATAAAAAAATTCTTGTTTGTACTAACTTGTCGGACCCGGATTCTAACGTGACATTTGTAGATTCAGCTAATTCAAGAGTGCTCAAGATTTGGTTATAAGTGCTCTTTTTTCCAATTTCAATACCATCAATTTCAGTTAATTGGAATTCGTCTTCATATTTGATTTTGCTTAGGTCATTTTCTGTAAGTATCGCACCAAAAGAAACAGAACTTAATTTGAGTGCAGGTTCAAAAAGCCTACCCAAAAATGGTTGCTTTATCCATTCAAGACCAATAATAAAACCATATAACAAAAGAACAAAAATGAAAACGAAATATCCAAGAAGCAAACCATTTACAAATCGCTTTTTGCTGTCAAACTGATCCATTTTTTCCTGATTCAATCTATAAATTATTTCTTTTTATTCTTTATTTTTTCCAGATAGCCTACATCTAACTCTACAGGAACATATTGGTTACTTAACATTCTTAATAAAACACGAACACGTTCAGCGCCACCTATGCGATTATCAAATATTGCTTTGTACCCTTCGAAAGGACCATAAGTAATCGATACTTCGTCACCATGGGCTAAATCGTCAAAAATTTCACCACCAACAATATTAATTTTATCTAATTTAAATTTAATCGCATGGATAAGAGCATCCGGGACAATGGATGGTTCGCCTCCGAACGAAACGATGCGCTTTGAATATGGCATCCAGTTAAAAACTGAGACACCTGCTTCTTCTATGTCAGTTCTCACAAATAAATAGCCAGGAAAATATGGCTTGATTTTGCGGGCGCGGGGATTTACAGGATTGACACGAATTTTTGGAAAATAAACTTCGAAACCACTCGCTTCAACTTGTTTACTCAATAAATCTTCTTTATTGGGATGACTATTCAATGCATACCAAAAAAGTGGCATAAATCCTACTTTCAAAAAATATTAATTTTTTCTTTTTGGTGGCTTTTTTATACCCGGACAAATTAAAATTCCACTTTCGTATTATACCTTAACGATTCAGTGGTCATTTTCTATCTTTTGTTTTACAAGGATTTAACTTTCTCTGGAATGTATATATTTAAGTAAAAAATAGTAAATGATCCCTGTAATAAAAAATAGTATCAGGCTCGAAACCGGTTGATAATTCTTGATCATGAATAATGCAGGAGATTCAATCGATGATCCACTAAACGTAACAATGAGTGAAGCATACATATTATTTGCAAAATGTAGTCCCAACGATTCTTCCAACCCAAGGTATTTTCTTGTAATAATTCCCAATAACAAACCAATACCAATATAAAAAGGCATTGTCGTCAATACACCATAGATTGAGACTTCTGTATTTGCGCCATGTAATAAACCGAACAAGATTGCCTGAAAAATTACACCTAACCAGGGTATTTTCATTAATCTGGAAAATCCCGGTTGTAAATAACCCCTAAAAAATGACTCTTCTGCAGTAATTTGAATGGGTACTAATATTAACGTTGAAAATAGAAAAGGGATAAATGTTTTGGCATTAAATGCAAATTGATAATTGCCTTTTTGAAAGAAACTCAAAACAATATCAGAAACGACTGCCAGAAAAAACCAAAGTGCTGCGGAAATGAATAGGTACTTCCAACTAAAGTTTTTTTTTGATGTAAAAAAGTTCTTTATTGGAATTTTATGAAGGAATCTGACACAAATCAAAAGTATGATCAATGCGGCACCAAATGGTGTCATGCTTACCCATAATAATGTAATTGGCTCAAATGAAAAAATATCAAAATTCCCTTCAAAAAGGTAAGCTATACCAAAAATGACGATTTGTGCAAAAATCATAAAAATTATGACCAGAAAAATTGTAAGCGCGTATCGCCAAAATTCATGACGTGGAGATGGTAACCTTTGGTCGGTGATTTGATTCATCAAAATGATTTTTCCTTATCGATTTTTAACAAAACATGTGTAAGAATTATCGGAAACAAACTCTCAAAATTATAGTATGTTTTCTAATTTTGTTTTGGAAACCTATATCTGAATTGCGGGAAAAAATCTCCTTTTTTAATTTTAGAAAAGTCCGTATACTTTTTATATTATGACCTTTGGTCCCCCGCCTTATTTTCCTTCTAACAACCCACCAACTGATTTTCCATTGGAGAGGTATCTTCCTCCATACCAATATGGTGTTTTGAAACAAATGTTGAATTACAAAGATATAAAAGGTGGATGGTTATTAGATCCAATTGGCAGTCACCCACTTTCTGCAATTGAATTGGCTAAAGACGGATTTCAGGTATTTGTTGCCTGTAATAATCCGATCATTGCAAAAATCTATGAAGTCATATGTCAGGCTTATTCAAAAATTCAATTTCAAGGTGCTTTGTCAGAATTTGGTTCAATAAAAATTGGTGAAGAGCGATTAGAGACCCAAATTCGAAAATTGTATCAAACTGAATGCCCGATTTGCCATGCACTTAATGATAACGCTGATTTTCAATGGAAGAAAGGCGATGATCAACCCTTCATCAAGGAAATGGTTTGCACACATTGCAAGCAAAAATCCGAATCCCGTATTTCGGAAATCGATCTCACACATCGAACTGCCATCGGGAATATAAATTTATACCGGAGTCGTTCGATTCAGCGTGTAATTCCTGGTGTTGAGACTGCTCCTCCGGTTGTCCAGGAAGTAATACAATCTTATTTACCTCGTTCGTTAGCAGTATTAACAAAACTTTTGAATAGAAACGACGCTTTTACTTCGTCTGTTGATCGAAAACGTATGATTGAGGCACTTTTAATCCTCGCATGTGATTTTGGCACGATGCTATGGGGTATCCCGATGGGGAGAAGCCGGCCAAAAACAATCTCCATTCCAAATCAATACAGGGAGTTTAACATTTGGAAGGTTATGGAAAATGGATATGAATACTTATCATTTTTGGAATCACCCCTTCCTTTTACAATTTATCCGGAATTACCTCCCGAATCAGGAGGAATATGTCTGTATCCAAATCGCATCAGAAGAAGTGAAGAGTTACACAAATTTCCTGAATTTCAGTCGGTCACGACAGTCTTACCAAGACCTAACCAGGCATTTTGGACGTTTTGTGCCGTTTGGACGGGTTGGTTATGGGGACCAGAATCCGTTCAAAAGTTAAAAGGGGCACTCGAAAGAAAAAGATATGATTGGATGTGGCATACCCATGCCCTAAAAAATTTATTTGAATTCACATCGACAAAAAAGACTCCCTGGATTGCAACAGCCCCAGAACTTAGTCCGAATTTTATGCTTTCTTTTGCATCAGCCCCAGCATCTTCCAGTTATCAGTTAGGTGATTTCGCTTACAACCCTGAAAATAAATCGGCCCAGCTATATTGGCAATATGATCAAACACATGTATCCAAAAAAAATTCGGAAATAAATTTCATAACTGATTATTTGGAAAAAAAAGGAGAACATGCGAATTATCAGGAATTATTAACAATCAATATTTTAAATCTTGCAAATACAAACATGTTATTGGAAACAAATCACACTGTTGACAATTCCCTTTATCCCCAGATTCAACAACAATTTGAAAATTTATTAAAAAACAAAAATTTAATCATAAAAATTGACAAAGACTCATTTGAATATGGTGATTTTTGGTTGGCGAATCCACCAAATACATATCGCCCACTAGCTGACCAAATTGAGATTGCTTTAATTCACTATCTGCAAGATGATCCAATTGTTTCAGTTCTAGAAATCGAGTCAATTATCAATAAAAAACAACCCGGAGTTTTCCCGGTTCATCGGGAATTACTTTTAAAATTACTAGAATCATATTGTGATCCGATGCCAGGAGTAGAAGAAACATGGCAATTACGAAAACAAGAGACAATTAATATTCGTCAGGCAGATATTCGCATCATGAAAAATGTCTTAATAAACATTGGGCAAAAAATTGGTGTGAATGTAATTTCACAACCAAATGTCGTTTGGAAATTATCAAATCAATTTCGAAATTATCATTTTTTCGTTACTGCCTCATGTATTTTAAGCAGGTTTATTTCCCGTGAGCTTTTAGAAAACAAACCTGAAATTGTGATTGTTTATCCGGGCAGTCGGGCTGAACTGCTAAATTACAAAATTAAACGTGATCCAATTCTTGCAAATCAAATCTCTGATTTTCATTTCGTAAAATATCGACATTTACGAACTTTGAACGAAAATCCAGATTTGAGCTTGCAAACATGGGAACAACTGATCGATTCTGACCCGCCAATATGGCAAGAATTTGGACAACCTGTCCTTTTTTAGAATGGACTCATTAATAAAAAGAAATCCATAATAATCCGCATACACTTATCGCCCGATAGAAACCTCTGAAACGTACTAACATCCACTTTTGCTTAAAGAAAAGAAGTTAGCTAAGTTTTTGTTATGGAAGGCAAAATCGTCTCATCAGTTTCCTAAGTTGGAGTTTCAGTAGGTGAAGGAGACGGCGTAGGTGTCTGGGTTGGCGTGGCAGAAGGCATCATTGTCTCATCGGTAGCCTGTGTGGGTGTTTCAGTAGGTGAAGGAGTCGGCGTAGGTGTCTGGGTGGGAGGTGGAGTTACAGTAGGCGTCGATGTCGGTGTTGAAGTCTGTGTGGGTGTAGATGTCATTGTCGGTGTAGGTGTTAACGTCAACGTTGGTGTGACTGTTGGTGTTGGTGTAGCAACGTTCAACCGAATGTGAATCCTTTTTTCGGCATATTTCCCTTCATCTCGGGAAAAGACTTTTATTCTTATCGTTATAACACCCTGTTCGATTTCTTCCTCAAACAAATCCCAGGAATGGATGAGTTCAACTTCAGTAACCATCCGATCTGATTCTTTCAGTACTTTCCAATCATGTGGATCGCCACCGTATCCATATTCCAGAACATAATGATCGAATTTATCTTCCACACTTACAACTGCATAAACGTCGATCGGATTTGAAGTAATGACCTGATCTTCAAACAAAGTCGAAAAGATGATTTTAGGGCGTGAATCTTCGATTCTGCACTCACGATCCGGTATAAATTTGATTGGTGATTCAAATCCGATATTTCTTGCCCATTCAATACCCTGGGAATCTTCCTTCAACCATTTAATAGCATCTTCATCTGTTACATTTAAAACGAATTCTTCATTGTTATAATCGCTACAGGCGGCTGAGGCTCTTAATCCAGTCCAGGTATCTAAATTTGCTCTCTTCCAAAAATCTTCATCTTTCGATTTTGGCAATCGATCATTGGTAAACATTTCATTTTTTTGGTCGGAACACCACTCTGAAGGCTCTGTCCCGGATGTAGCACAAATAACTCTGTCAACAATCCCAGCAGGCCGGGAAAAAGCAGTTGGATTATTTCCGGTAATCTGGCCTTCTGCGGTTTGCATAATCTCAGACCAAATTGGTGCAGCACCAGTCAACCCGGTAGTGTTAATCATTGGCGTGTAGTCTGCATTTCCAACCCAGACACCAACAGAAACATCCGGAGTGTATCCAACTGTCCAATTATCCCGAAAATCATTCGTAGTACCTGTTTTAACTGCAACTTGAAAAGGAAGATTGAGAACAGAATTTTGTCCAAACATTGGGGAACGAGCTTGATTGTCTGACAAAATTGAGTTGATCAAGAAAACAAAATCAGATCGAACAACCTGGACTCCAGTTGGTTTTTGATTTTCATAAATCACATTTCCTAAATGATCAACGATTCGTGTTATTGCAACCGGCGGAATTTGAAGCCCGTTATTGGCTAATGTTGCGAACGCATTCGTCATTTCCAGCAAAGTCACTTCCCCTCCACCTAATGCAAGAGAAAGTCCGTAATCATTGCGGGTCAAAGTTGATATTCCTACTCTTTTTGCAAAATTGATAAATCCATCCGCTTCGTTGGTATTGGGGTTGTCGTTTATTCCAACATATTGCAGCGCTTTAACTGCCGGAATGTTGAATGAATTTGCTAAAGCTGATCTAACTGTAACTGGACCATGGAACCTGCCATCATAATTTACGGGAATATATTTTTCACTCGGATCATTTGGGTCACCGGAAGGAGAAAACTCACTCGGTATATCCCAAATTAATGTGCCAGGATTCCAACCTTTTTCAAAAGCTGCAAGGTAAACAAGTGGTTTGATGGAAGATCCGGGTTGGCGGGGCGCAAGTGACATATTTACTTGACCCGAAATCTCTTCCTTGTAAAAATCTGCAGACCCAACCATAGCAAGGATCTCCCCGGTTATTGGCCGGATGATAATTACCGCTCCACTGGAAGCATTCTTATCAGTTAAGGTTGAAATTTGATTTTTTAAGATTTGTTCGGATGCTTCTTGTAATGAAGGATCTAAGGTTGTAAAAACCGTAAATCCTGAACGATAAATTGTTTGCGGATCAAATTGACTTTCTAGTTGGGTACGTATGTAATTAACCCAATGAGGATAACGCATGCTGTAATCACGTTGTTGAAAATTATAGTTTTCCATTTCCTGAGCAGCATTAGCAATTTCGCCAACACATACATCTGATAAATTTGTACTCACATAAATACAGTTTTTTTCCTGGGACAGCGTATACATCAAAACTAAAACTTGTTTATGGCGATTCAGAGTTGCATCCCTATTAGTGAAAATATCGTAAATAGCAGGAGCTTGGGGTAGACCAGCCAAGAAAGATGCTTGTGCTAAATTCAATCTTTCTGCAGACGTATTAAAATACGTTTCAGCGGCTGCTTCGATCCCATATGCTAGATTGCCGTAATTATTTTCATTCAAGAATATTTCCAGAATTTCTTCTTTGGTGTACTTTCGCGTTATTTCAGCAGCAAGAACGATTTCACGTGCTTTTCTTTCATACGTTTTGGTATATCGTTCTGTGTCATCCAATAACAGCATTCTGGCAATTTGCTGTGTGATTGTTGAAGCACCGGAGACAATTTCTCCAGCAGTATAGTTCTGTACAAAGGCCCTTGCGACTGCAATTGGGTCAAATCCAGGATGATTGTAATATTCTTTGTCTTCTGTTGCCAAAGTTGCGGCAATTAGATAGGGAGATATTTTTTCAAGCGGCACATAGGTTCTTCTACCCGCATTTGGATCTAATATTTCATAAATAACATTTCCATTTCGATCCAGAATACGTGTAGTCTCAAAGTTAGCTGCCCTGTCTTGAATGTTATCAACGGAGGGAATGCTTGCTGCAATCCTAAAATATTGATATACACCAAATGAACCCACAGCCAAAAATAGAAACACGACCAGGAATAATATAGTAATCAAAGTACGTATTAAACAACCCCACGCATTAAAGCGTTCATTATTTTCGTATCCTGATGTTTTCTTTTGTTGATTCTTAGCCTTTTTTCCGGTTAGCACTGGGGAATTCGGCTTCGTTTGCTGATTTGCATACGCTGATTGGTTTTTATAAGCTGCGGACGAAACTTTGGTTGCCTGTGTGTCGTATTGATTTATTTGCCTGGGCAAAACCGGTTGCGTAGAACCTGGTGGTATCTGATTTATCGGCGACTGGGTATTATTTACTGTCCTTCTATTATTGCTCACAGAGGGTTCAATTCGTCTTGAAGAATTTTTGTCCGAGGTAAATGGAGGCTGTTCACCTGCTTGGCTTAGATTGTTTGTAACCATTGTAGGCTTCGTGTTTTCAAAATCATTATGAGAGGAAACAGGAGGTCTGGGGTTTTCAAAATTAATTTGTGTGACAGGAGAAGGTCTCGTGTTTTCAAGATCGTTATGCGAGACAGGAGAAGGTTTCGTGTTTTCAAGGTCATCATGCGAGACAGTTGATGGTCTCGTGTTTTCTAAATCATTTTGCTGAACAAGAGATGGTCTGGTGTTTTCCAGATTGCTATCCAAATTCGAAGAATCGGATGGGACTATTGAATCAGGTTCTGAAAGAAAGCTGTCTATATCTGAGACAAACCAACCCGCAGTTGATTCCGGATCCCCGGTAGGATGATGGTTTTCAGTAAATAATTTCTCAATTGGCAAGTCTTTTTGAGATTCATCGGAATTCAGGGTAGAATTTTCTTTTTCCGGATTTATTTGTTCAGATGATGAAACCGATTCAGAACCTGGTTCAGAATCAGAAGGCAATTTCTTTATTAATTTATTATCATCTTCTTTATCAGAACTCTGGTCTTTTTTATTGTTATTTTCAATCATTATGCAAATTATCTTTCCTAAAATAAATTGATACAGTTGATTCTAGCATATTTCAATTGACCTTGATGATAACACCCTTTAAAATCAAAACATGTCAGACCGAACAATGAACCCAAATGATCCATTTTCACTGATTCTCACCCCGGGTTACTTACAGCAAACTTCAAATGCAACGCATGATGTTGTTTGGGAGGTACAACTGGATAGTGGCGAATCAGGAGGTTTGTCAATTTATTCAACTCTCGCATTAACTGCCTCAAGTTTACGGATCATTCCGATATTTTCCTCATCTTCAGAAACCAGGATAAAAAATAAACAGTTTTCTTCTCCAATCACAATCTTAAAAAATTCAACCAATTTTGCCAAACTACGTGTCGAACCCTTTGATGGAATAATTGCACTTATCGATCTTTGGGTTGATAACAGCAATTTAATAATTGGACGAACGAGTTTTAACAATAGTTCCCAAAAAATATTTTCGGGAGCAATAGCATGGGCTCTTCTATATAATCCTCTCGATGGTGGGTCTGCCATTTCACACTCTTTGATTCAAAATAATCCCTTTTTGCATGGTAAGTCTCAGGATAAACATATTGTCTTTTTATCTACAGGAGCTCCTTCAATCGGGAAAATTGGCCAAATGTCTTTGGAAAATCAATTCACAATCCAGCCTGGCGCACAACAAGTTTTTAATTGGTCTTTTTGTATCAATGAAAATCTGAATAATGCATTTGAAGAAGCAAACAATGGATTAAATTTCAATTTGGATGCAGAAATCGCACGGGCGGAAATTACCAACCAAAGCGATATGATTGAATTTGAAACCGGTAATCGGGACTGGGATTTAATTTTAAACGCAAGTCAAATTGCTGCAAAACAATTAATTCTGAAGAAGTTTGGAAATGAATCTTCCCTCAGGTTTGTTAAAAGCCGTAATCCAGAGCAGAAATTATCACTTGTCTCCTATGAAGAAAACACAAAAAACATTGATGAACTAAACTTGTTAGAACTATGGTATTTCACACAAATTCTCCCTAATTCCTCCGATCTGATTCTAAAAAGGATTGTTGAAATCCTGAATAACTTTGTTGATGAATCCACTCAAAGAATCAATAGTAAACAAAATTTATTTTTCCAAAAGACCCTTCCATTTCCAATAATAGCTGAATTATTATGGAGAATTTCAACCTTAGGATTGAGTGGTCATATTTCGGAAGAGATATTCAAAAAATTGATATTGTATTTAAAAGCTTGGGTAAAAAATTCTTTCGAAGAAAATCCTGAAGTTATTCCGACCTGGTCAAGCCCAATGCAAAGTCTATATGATTATTTACCAATACATGATCGCTGGCATGTCAGTAGCGAAGGATTGGATACCCGTTGGATCAAATCTCCGATGTTACTCAGTCTATTATTTAACGAATTTTCACAAGCTATTAAGATGGCTAAATCTCTCAATAATAATGATGAATTGGATTGGATGGAATATTTGAGAAATCAGATTCAATTGTCATTAAATAAATGCTGGCATCCAAAGCGAAATTTTTATTCTTATCAGGATCTGATCTCACATACTTCTTACACTGGCTCCGCAATAAAGACTGTAAATGGTTCCGGGGATTTTATTATTGGTAAAAAATTACAGAGGGAACAACGATTAACGATAAAAATCTCCAATAACCAGGAAACCACCAGGCGTCTAAGAATTGTTTTATTTGGAATTTCAGGTCAGAAAAAGATTAATGAAGAAATTAATCCTCGAGATATTCATTGGTATGGAAAAATAGGTTTTTATACTTCCAGAACAATTTTTCAACAACTTGATGAGATTGAAGTCATCAACAATCCTGTAAATGACGCAATAGTAATTTCAACAAGTGACTTTTCGGAAAGGGATTTGACACTTGCTTTACCAATTTGGTCAGGTGCCTGTGATGATAAAAGGGTTAAAAAGATAATAGAAAACACATTAATTTCAGATTTCTTACAACCTTTTGGATTACCTTTTGTGCCTGTATCAGATCAAAAGACAAACACTGGAATATTTAACAATGTTGACTTACCTTTAAATTGCATGGTAATGCATGGCTTGTTACAATATGGGTACATCCATGAAGTAAAACAAATATGGACGAATAATATGTTAGCGATTGCAAAAAACCTAAAGTTATTCAAACGATTTCTAAAGCAATACGATGCCAGTGATGGTTATGGATCAGGTGACTATAATATAATAAATGGTATACCTTCAGTATCTTTGTTTCTAAATCTGATTGGAATTGAAAGATGGACAAAAACTGAGGTCGTAATAAACCGAAAAAGTGTGTTTGAAGAACCGATTGTTTTAAGGTATAGAGGTAATATAATTAAAACAACCTCAATCGGACATGAATTTATGTCACCTGGTGGCAAGAAAATCATTACTGAAGGCGATGGCCCCCACCATATACGAATTCCAGATTAGGAAAGGAGAAACCCGATGGATAACATTCCACAATCAAAAGATGTTCTTTTGATGGCAGTCATCCAGGCGCAGGATGTGGATTTGGCAGAGTATAGCCTTGAAAATATGGATATTCATATTTCAAGACTAGCGAGCGTGGGAGGTTTTCTGGGACGACGAAATGCCACCTTGTTTATCGGAATACCTTCTGAAAAGCAAGAAGAAGTTATCCGAATATTTCAAAAAACGTGCCGGCAAAGAGTCGAATATATCGCTGTTCCTTTAGAAAGTGCCCCATTACCATTACCAGCACCAACTCCAATCACGATAGGTGGTGCAAACATTTTCGCATTGGATGTCGAATATTTTGAGGAGGTGATGTAATGAAAATGATCATTGCGATTGTACGCGACCGGGATGCTGATCCTGTATCTCATGCTTTAACTTCTAAGGATTTTCGTGTCACATTGACTGCATCCACAGGTGGATTTTTAAGGAGAGGAAACTCATCATTGTTTTTAGGTCTGGAAGATGAGAAAGTCGATGAAGCATTGCAAATCATAAGATCCAATTTAGAACCTCCTGATGATCCAAATCAAAAACGGGCAACCATTTTTGTTCTGAATGTAAATCAATTCATCCATTTCTGAACTATTATCATAATTAACTCAGAAATTTATGATTTTTTTACGACTTAATTCCATTAATTAATATCTAATTAACTAAAGCAATTTGAATGTTTTTATTCCATTATTTTTAAGGAGAAAAAAATGAAATTTGGAGAAGCGTTTTCGTTTGTTTTTCAAGATCCTGACTGGTTTAAGAAAATTATTATTCCTGGATTAGTAGGGCTTTTAATTCCTGTTATCGGTCAAATGGTTTTACTTGGATGGGGATTAAAAATCGCTTTAAATGTGATTCGAAATAACCCTAATCCACTTCCAGAGATGAGTTTTGGTGAGGATTTAGGTCGTGGTTTTAAAGCAACTGTCGTATCAATCGTTTACAGCCTACCTATGATAATCTTCTATGTTCCCATCCTCATTATTTCCGGCCTAGCAGCTAACAGTGATGAAAATACTGCTCTCATCATCGCTCTTGGAAGCACCTGTTTTGGTCTTTTGATGATGATTTATGGCATTGCAATGGCATATATTCTGCCTGCAGCTTATGCAAGAGTCGCAGTAGAGGATTCCATCGGAGCCGGACTTAATTTCGGAGAAGTATTTAAGTTAGTGAAAAAGGTGCCAATGACTTATTTATTAGTTTTAGTTGGTGTCTTAGCATCCAGCTTTATTTCGTCACTTGGGTCTATTGCATGTGCAGTGGGAATTTTTGTCACCGTACCTTATGCAACAGCTATCCTTGGAAATTTGTATGGACAGGCATATTTAGATGCTAAAGATAATTTAGTAAACTAAGTAATTCTATATAGGATATAAAAAGACCGTTTATCGAAAACGGTCTTTTTGTTTCCCTGTTTCTTACTCATGAAATTCTTCGACCTGATAAGTGAAAACCTGGATATGTTTTCTTTTCCACAAATCAATATTCGCCCCCATTTTTAAACACAATTGACTTAGAAAACTTTCTTTGGATTCAATTTTTTCCCAAACCTGGGGTAAAAATGTGGCGCGTTGAAACCCATCTTTAATGATAACACCATCGATTCCAGGGCGTAATTTCGATAATAAATCCTCTGTTGAATCATAAATTGTCGGTATTGGTTTCGTTAATCTAGAAACTTCAATCCTGATAATTGGTAATTCCGTTATTCTAACAGGAGAAAATCGATAATCCTCAAATGCAGCTGCGATTGCGTGTTCTTGTACATCCAATATCAATGATTGATATGCTTCCAAAGAACCGATACAACCTCGCAAATTGTTATCAGGATTTGTTGTCAAAGTAACAAAAGATGCTCCAGGGGAACTTAAATTAGATGTAAGGTCATCAATATCAAATTTTTCTATCGGTTTGCGATGAAGATGATTCTCTATTGCATTTCTAGCTACGCGCAACAAAGTGGATTTTTCAAATGTTGATAACGATCCATCCATCTTTTATTCCTTTAATTGATGATATTTCCTGTTATGGTAAATTAATGGTGAGCCAGAATTATTTTTCGTTGAAATAACTTCGCCGATGAATAATGTGGAATTCTTCATTACATATGTATATTTTACGACACAATCCAGAAATCCCAGACCATCAACAAGAAACGGGACGCCACTTTCCATCGTAAAAAAACCCAACTCTTGAAATCTGTTTTCAATGTCAGGTATGCGACCTGAGAACCGGTTAGCAATTTCTTCCTGTCGGTCAGATAAAATCGTCACTCCAAAAACATGTGACTTTTCGACCATTTTTTTTGTCCTGGTATCATTCGCTAATGTCACACAAATCAAAGGTGGTTCGATTGAGATAGAAATAAATGAATTGACTGTCATACCATGTTTTTCTATATTATCAACACTCGTTACGATCGCAACGCCTGTCGCCCATCGTCGCATACTTTCTTTTAATTCTTCACCGGTTACATTCATTGATACTCCAATCAATCTAAAAAATGCTATTTATTTCAAATATAATTATATAAAGGTTATTCACCCAAAAGAATATGGGTTTCCATAATATAATTTAATTCTTATTCTTAACTTGAAAACCAAAATTTTCTAAGGTACTATCAAAAAACATGAAAAATACTGAGTTTAACTCCGAATCCAGCCAAACAAAGATAAAAGCAAATTTTCACATCGGAAATGCAATTCTCAGCATCGCCGGGATCGCAATCTTAGCCGCCACAATTTTTACGATGTGGACACCTGCAAATTTGTTTTCCAATAAAATGCAAAATATTTATGAAATTTGGCAAGCTCAGAATGTTTTTGAATATACAACTCCCACTGTAATGCCCTCAGCACGTATTGGTATTGTGGCCGGACATTACGGAAATGATTCCGGAGCAGTCTGTCAGGATGGATACACTGAGATGGAAGCTAATTTAAAAATCGCTACTCTCGTACAACAAAATCTAATTTCACTTGGTTACACAGTCGATCTTTTAGAAGAATTTGATCCACGATTACAACAATATTTAGGTCTAGTGCTGATCTCAATTCATAATGATTCCTGTGACTATATTAACGATCAAGCAACTGGCTTCAAAGTTGCATCTGCTTCTAATAGTACATACCCAGATCGGGCAGAACGTTTAGAAAAATGTTTAATTGACCGATATCAGAGTTTAACAAATATGCATTTTCATGTGAATACGATTACACCAGATATGACAAGTTATCATACATTCAGCGAAATTAACCCAGAAACAACTGCTGCGATTATTGAAACCGGATTCTTAAACCTGGACCAGGATATTATTCGAAATAAAACAGATATGATTGCTGAAGGTATTGTGGCAGGGATTCAATGTTACATCAATAAAGAAAACACTTCGGATATCAATATCGATGAGGGCTCATGAATTCCAATTACTCATATGATGCGATTCAAGCTCTCTTACAAGCACGTGATTTCTTAAGATCCAAAGACAGTCTTGAAGCCACCCGATGGGCAAAAGCCGCCGTTGCTTTGGAGCCATTAATGGAAGAGGGATGGCTCATCCTCGCTGCCTGTGCCCAACCTCAGGAAAGTATTCAATACCTGAATCAAGCGTTGAAAATAAATCCTGCAAGTCAACGTGCCCGCCAAGGTATGGCATGGGCAGTAAAAAGACTTCGCGAATCGCAAACTCCAAAACAGTTATCCTATCTGGAAGCAAACACTCAAAAAATCGATAAGTCAGAAAAACTGACAACACCTACTGATCTCAAAAAAAAGAATCCAAAATGGTGGGTCGTCCCTGCAGGACTGATACTCGCAATTTCACTGTTGGTCTTTGGTGCATGGGTTGCCTTTCCTGCCATCCAGACTGTTTTTGCAAAACAACCAGCGGTTCACAGACCACAAGGTGCAATTGAAAAAGCGACAATTACCCCAACGGCCACATCAACATCAACGCCTACTTCGACTCCGACGTCCACACCAACATCTACTCCAACAGCCACATCCACACCTACAAACACAGCTACACCTACTCAAACAGCTACATTTACTGCAACTGTAACGCCATCGAATACCCCAGAGCCGACAATCCCTCCGAATAGTAATTTTCAAATTCCGGAAGGGATAACAGATGGTGAGCGATGGATCGATATAAATTTAAGTCAACAAATGTTATATGCCTATGAAGGTGAAAATCTTGTTAACTCATTTTTAGTTTCGACCGGTACCTATCTGCATCCAACTGTGCTTGGACAATATCGAATTTATGTCAAATACACCTATACCGATATGGCTGGTCCAGGTTATTATCTGCCTGATGTTCCCTATACGATGTATTTTTATAGGGGCTATGGAATTCATGGAACCTACTGGCATAGTAATTTTGGAACACCAATGAGCCATGGGTGTGTTAATATGCAAACAGATGAAGCCGGCTGGATGTTTGATTGGGCATCCGTTGGCACCGTGGTGAATGTTCATAATTAAGATCAGGTAGAAAAATTGATAATTCCGAAAAATAGTATTGCTTCAAATTTATCAAGAAGAGATTTTTTAGAAATAACAGGAACAACATTCCTTTCTATTTTGATGACTCCTTACATTACAAAGGATTGGTTTTCTTTTCGTAATGTTGGGGCTGATGAATTGAAACATAAACATGGGAGAGTAATTTCGACTAGCGTGGATGTTTATCAAAAACCTTCAATAGACTCAAAATTGATTACCACCCTGTGGCAGGATGCTGTCTTACCAATTGAATCAGTGACAATTAGCAATGATGAAAAAGCATATAATCGCATTTGGTATGAATTTGGTAATGCTGGATTCACTCATTCCGGTAAAATTCAACCAGTTGATATAAAACCGAATAGTGAAAATGAATTTATCTCCAAAGAAGGAGTTCTGGTGGAACTGACCGTTCCATTTACCGATGCAATATGGCATCCGAAATCCCCTCACCTGGTTGCTTACCGTTTGTATTTTGGTACTGTCTATTGGGCTACCGATGTTGTCCAAGATAAAAACGGAAAACTTTGGTACAAAATACCTGATGATAAATGGGATATTGAGTATTACGTTGAAGCATCACACTTGCATATCATTCAACCGGAAGAGATTAGTCCTTTGTCTCCTCATGTCCCGGAATATGAAAAAAGGATTGAAATAATACTTAAAGAACAAGCCGTAATAGCCTATGAGTATAACCAACCAGTATTTCTGGCACGTACCGCCACAGGTGCACGTTTTATCGATGGAGATTTCAGAACATCCCCGGGAAACTATATAACAAACCGAAAACGCCCGTCACGGCACATGGCTGCCGGAGATCCTGCAGCTTCGAATAGTTATGATCTCCCAGGAATTCCCTGGATTTGTTATTTAACGGAAAGCGGTATTTCTTTTCATGGAACATATTGGCACAACGACTTTGGAAAACCACGAAGTCATGGCTGTATCAATCTCACACAGGATGATGCACGTTGGATTTATCGTTGGACAAATCCAAATGTCCCTGCCGGTCAAAGAATTAAAAGTGCAAAAGATGGCACAAAAGTAACCATCATTTGATATGTAAATCTTCTACAAGTTCAATTTCAAATGATTTTTTTGATTAAAATTTGATAAAATGTTTAATCAAATGTATGCGAGGTAGTTAACTGCTGATTATGTCAAAAAGAGCTTTATTTGAAGGTTTAGTCGTTGATGAATACGATCGATTACTGGAAACAACTTTTGTTGGTCAGGATCCTTGTTATGTAATTGACGATAATGGTTTTAAGAATCACATCCTTTCAGAAATCGTTGACAGGCAAGTTTTAGATCAAATGCTGCAAGCGATGGACGGTCATGAGGAAATTATTTCACAACAAGCTGCTAAAATGATGGGGCAGGATGATTTGTTTACACATGCAATGATATTAAATCAATTGAAGCAGATGGATAAGCAATTTGATCAACTTCTTCAAACCGGCATCCCGGAAGAAACAAGAGCATATTTGGGGTTGATGGGTTTTAAAGTAATTGTCAATATTCATGGTGATGTATTAGAGGTAAACCAACCCGGGGCTTCGATTGATCCCGGAGAAGAATGATCGTCGAATCAAATAATTTTTGATACAATTCTAATAATCTACCGATAAAATCAAGTTAGATCTTGAATGTTTTTGCTTTAGGAGTGATTTTTGATGGCATCTGATTTTATAATCGATGTAAATGAATCGGATTTTGAATATGAAGTGTTAGCATATTCTCAAAATACACCTGTTGTTGTCGATTTTTGGGCAACCTGGTGCCGGCCATGTAAAACCCTCAGCCCACTATTAGAATCACTTGCATTTGAAGCAATGGGTAGTTTTCGTTTAGCAAAAGTTGATGTTGATTCGAACCCAAATCTCACACTGCAATTTGGTGTAAGAACTGTTCCTAGTGTAAAAGCTTTTTCAATGGGTCAAATCGTCTCTGAGTTTGTTGGAAATCAGCCTGAAGATCGTGTGAGAACATTTCTATTGAATATTTCCCCACCCAGTAAAAGTAATCTGGCGAATGAAAAAGGTTATAGCTTGTTGGCAACTCATGAATGGGAAAAAGCAGAGACAATTTTTCAGGAACTATTATCCCAAAACCCGGATCAACCGTCTGCTCTTTTGGGATTGGCAAAAGCATTACTTGGTCTTGGAGAAGTGTTCGAAGCTTTATTAATATTACGAAATTTTCCAGCAAGTAAACAATATGCAAAGGTTGAATTATTATTACCTTATGCGGAGTCGCTCGGGTATTTTAAACAAGGGAATTTGGAATTAATCAATGACCTTGATTTGGCATTTTCGAATTGTATTCGTTTAGCATCAAAAAACAATATTCCTGCCAGTCTAGATGGATTGTTAGAAATCATAAAACAGAATAAACGATATAAAAACGGTCTGGCAAAAAGAGTTTATCTCTCATTATTAGAATTGATGGGTGATGACGACCCGTTGACCAGAGATTACAGGACAGAATTAGCATCGGTATTATTCTAAAATAAAAAGACATCAGTTTTTTGACTGATGTCTTTTATAAAATCAGGGTTTTTATTACTTGGTCAACGTTAGTAATGTCCAGGTGGTTGGATTCACCAAACTTCGATTCGGTAGATTTGACACCATACTTTGTTGGATATTGGAACTTTCATTATCATTATCAGAAATCGACAATCCAAAACCATATTGTTGACCATTAGCAGGTGTAATGCCCAAAACAGTCCAGGGAATTGCTAGTTCAACACGATAAACGCCATCGCCTTCTGTCGAAGCAATTTTTATTCCACTTATTCCCCCAGATTTTCCAGATGGGAACCATAAATATCCTTCTTTGATGCCATCAACCCCACCTTTACCTGGCGACACACCAATTTGAAAATCATCTGAACTCAAGCTGTTCGAGTTTAAATCTCCATACAGATTGGTATCAAATAAAATTTCGATACTATCACCTTTATACAAATCCTGACCGGTTGCATTTTGAACATACTTATCATCCAATACTTTTACGGCTACATATAGATAAGTATTATCCCAACCAAGTCTAAAAGATCCTTCCAAATCATCGGAATTTTTCCATTCACCGCTGCCATAAGCTACATATTTCGCTGGATATTTTGTTGTGTTCCATTCATCCCAAACACTATCCAAATTGGGAGCAGTATTCAAATAACTTGCAGTAACCCAATTACCAGCACGAACGATTGTTGTGTTGGTCGCTGTAGGAACGCTCGTTGCTGTTGATTGTGGTGTAGCAGTAATTACAATTGGCGTCTGGGTCGGTGCCAATGTAGGAATTTGTGTTGGTTCTAGCGTTGGATATGCCGTAGGTTCAACCTGTGTAACTACAATAACAGGAGGTGTCGCAGTTGGATCCGTAACATCTACAGAAAACAAGGCTGTCATTGTATAGTTTGGAGTTGGAAATAAAATAGGCGTGGGATTCGGTTTTAATCCCGGAATATTACAGGCAGTTAAAACTAAAACAAAAATAGTAAAGAAAATCAGGTTTTTTGTGTTTTTGAACATACTTCCTCCATACCAAAGCCTTAAAAATAGACAATTCACCCAATAGACTTAGTTGCATGAACTATACCATTTCATAAAAGACGATTTAAGAAGATGAAATGTTCCGATAAGCAATCATGTCATATTTGTTTAAATTAAATTTTTAATCGTGGATAGATAATTGATAATATTTTGGGAAATCTGTTTGTCAAATTGGAATTGGTAATATTCACCAACAAACGATGCAAAACGCGTAAATAAATTTATCGCATTGATCTCTTTTTCCCAAATATCATTGAAATCGGATCCCGGAAAACAATTTGTTAAGTCTTCATTCTCTTTTGGAGTCAGAAAACGAGGTAAATATTTTGAGAATTTTCCTGTTCTAACCGATGAACCACTTCTAATTAAGACGCTCCAATTGAGCATTTTATAAAGTTGTTCAAACTGGAAATTTTCCATGATGGATTTGACATAAATTAATTCTTTTCTATATAGACTTTTCGCAATATATGGTGCCAACCAATAGAATTCATTACAAGTATCTTTATACTCTTTTTCTGATGGATCTTTAATTTTGAACTTCGAAAAATCCAAAAGACTGATGACCCCGGGTAATTCATCTTTTTGGATTAAGATTTTTCCGGGTTCAAGTGTATTTTCATTCATGTATTTTTTATAATTTTCCACATCGACCAGAGTCAAATCAATTCGAATTCCGTCAAGAAATTGGATAAGAAAAGCAAATGGTTCGTTCCCTTCATAGTTGTAAAGATGAGAGAACCAATCATCTGGTTTTTGAAGAATGAGAATTTCTCCGAATTTTTCCTCAATCCAATTTTCGTCTCTCAAAAATGATCTTATGTCCCTAACAAAATAGATGACATCAAAATCATTCAGACAATCTTTTGTCGCGATTGGATCGATTCTCGATCCATTCAACATCACCAATCGAATGCGATCATCATTTTTTGCAAATTCAATTAAAAAATCATATATTTCCTGGTCGGTTCGTCTTGTTTGCATTAAATTCTCTTTGAAAAACACACAATCCTGTTTACTTCAGAAAATCCATTATTTAAATGAAAACGTATGCTTGCTGAATTAATAATTTCAGTATCGCTGGCAATTTCTAAAATTTCTTTTTCACGCAACCATTCTTCGCATGCATGTATCAATTTTGTTCCAATCCCATATGATCTGTGTTTTTCTTGTACAAAAATACCTTCCAAATAACCAATAGGTGAAGTATTTGTTCCTTCGACGTAATCATGCCGAACCTGACAATGTGCAAAGCCAACATTTACATTATTTTTCCTCGCAAGGAAAACAACTGACTTTTCATCTGCCATTATTATAGAAAATTCTTCCTTTAATGAGGAAACTGTATTGCCTTCCGGCCAAAGCATTAGTGCCATTTCAGACACTGAATTCAAGTCATCCATTGAAGCCTGATGAATAAAAATTTGCATATCCATATATTTAAATAGCAGGCAGAGATAATTTTGCAACACATTCAATGTGATACGTTTGTGGGAACATATCAATCGGTGTGATTTCGATCAGTTCATACCCTACCGAAATAAATTTTTTCAAATCCCGGGAAAGCGTGGCTATATCACATGAAACATACACAATAACCGGAACTTTTAGTTCAAGCAGATACTTCATGCTCACTTCATCAATACCAGATCTGGGAGGATCAAGCAGTACACAATCAAATTTGTCCTTAATCCCGGGCAGAATGTCTCTTGTGGCGCCGACATATAAGGAAATATTGTCAAATTCATCCAGGTTTACAGCAAAATCATCACAAGCGGATTCATTTTCTTCAACTGCGAAAATTTCTTTGAATCCTGGAGCAATAAATGATGTAAATAAACCAACTCCGCAATATAGTTCAAGGAATTTATTTCCCGATTTTGGAAGAGAATCTAAAACCAAATTGACTAATTTGTCGGAAAGTGAGGAATTTACCTGAAAAAATGACCCGGCTGAAACTTTAAATGGCTTTTGCAGCACTTCATAAATGAGATGATCATCCCCGGCTAAAACTATCAATCCTTTAGGACTCAAATGAACAATCGAAACCGGAAAATCAACCTCCATTTCCGGCATTTCAGAATACTCATTACATTCCAGAATGATCATTTGATCTCCATATGCCCCCTCCCTGAATTGCACTCTTTTCAAACCGGGAAATTTCTCCAAATTAAGTCTTAACCAGTTTTCGAGTATTCCGGTAGATGGTAAATGGCATTCGTCAATCGATAATATGTTATTTCCATTTTGTGAGTAAAAACCAAGTTTCCCCTCCGAAGTAACTTGAAATTGTATTGAATTTCGATAGTTAAACGCTTGTTCTGAAGGAATTATTGGATTAAGCGGAGGATTCTGAATTCCGCCAATTCTTCCTAATTGATCTTCCACAATTGTTTGTTTTATTTTTAATTGATTTGAATAATACGTATTTTGATAATGGCAGCCCCCACAAATTCCAAAATTTTTACAAGCAGGAGGGGTTCTATCGGAAGATTCTTGAATTACAGAATCAAGATCAGCTTTAACGTATCCCTTCTTATTGAAATATGGTCTGACTTTTGCGGTTTCGCCTGCCAATACAAAAGGGGTGAAAACAGTTCGTCCGTCTGAAATTCTTCCTAAACAATCACCACCGAAGATATATTTTTCAAATTCAACTTCTTCAATTTCTGGCATAAAGATTTACTCCAATCTGGTCTGAAAAACCATTATATCAAAATCAAAACCCACCTTTAAATTAGAGAGAAAATCAGATATCTCTTATAAAAAATATTTACTTTACTCCTAAATTGAGTAAAATGGGTCGTACAAATATTTTTTATGAAAAATGATTATTGTATAATGATAAATAGGTTTCCAAACCTATAAAAAATGAATTTTGTTCTTATCTAATTCTACAGAGGAGAAGCCATATGAGAAAAGCGATTGCCTTCTTAAGTTCTCTTTTGGTAATTATCCTTGCAATTCTCATCATTACTCACGTCGATACATCGGTATCTGCAAGAAATTACCCCCAGGATAATGAATCAATTGCGCGCGGTGCCCAACTATATGATGATTGGAGCAAAATTCTACCAAATGTAATTGTTCCAAATGGAAACCATTTGCTTTGGTCAAGACAGACAAATAATACCAGAACGGGCGAAGACACATGGAAATGTGCTACTTGCCATGGATGGGATTATCAAGGTAAAGATGGGGCATTTAAGTCCGGGTCCAATGCAACCGGTTTCCCTGGCATTTTAGAGAAATCAAAATCAACGGAAACTGAAATCGTTGCAATATTAAAAGGCGGTAATGATCCGCAACATAATTTTAGTTCCTTACTTGCCGATGAAGATCTGTCTGATATCGCAGCGTTTATCAAAAATGGTTTGATAGATGATAACGAGTTTATTGATTTAATTACCCGAAAAGTAATTTCCGGAAATCTCGATAATGGTAAATCCAAATACGAAGGTGAATGTGCTACATGCCATGGATTAAATGGTACAGACTTGGTTTTTCGGTATGAAGGGTCTGAAATATCATTAGGCACATTGGCGGTGCAGGATCCCTGGAGATTTCTTCATCGAACCAGATTTGGAACAGCAAGAGCATCCGATATGCCTTTGGGTGTAAATTTGGGTTGGACAGCGCAGGATGGCCGGGATGTACTTTATTACGTCCAGACAAATTTGCCAACAGGTCTGGAAACGACAGCATCATCACCTGTTGAAATTGCTCCTATTGAAAATCAGGGAGGACCCGCCAGAAATTTATGGACCGGAATTTTAACTGCCTTTGGTGCAATGGGGATTAGTCTAGGTTTTGCAATCCTTCTTGGGGCTGTTTTTATTGGAATAATTTTATTGATCGTATGGTTAATTCGAAGTAGACAATCCTAAACACGAATAAAAGGAGAGAGAAAATATGAAATCTCAAGTGCCAATTTGGCAGCGTGGAAGTTTTCGTATCACAGGAGCTATCATATTATTAATCATATTAGGTGGAGCAATTGGCGGTGTTTATTACACGCAAATTCCACCCGAGCAACCGATCCCATTTCCACACAATTTTCACGTGGGTCTTGGTGCTCAATGTGAATATTGCCATACAGGAACTGCAACCGGACCGAGTGCAGGTATGCCCACGACAAATAAGTGTTGGGGATGTCATCAACAATTAGAGCCCAGGAATGATAACTTAAAATTAGTTGCTCATTATGGGGAAAATGGTCTCCCAATTCCGTGGGTACCTGTGGCAATTCAGCCAGATTTTGTTCAATTCAATCACCAACCGCATATTTTAGCTGGTGTAACATGCATTTCATGCCATGGAGACCTGACAAAAATGACGGTTGCTGAACCTCAAAAAGGTCAACATATGGGTTGGTGTCTCGATTGCCACCAAAAAATGTCAACTCCCGAGGAATTTGTTCGTCTCTCGGATTGTGCAACCTGCCATTATTAATCAAGGAGAGAAGCAGTATGAGCGATAATATCTCACGACGTGAGTTTCTAAAATTATCCGGTTTGGGGATTACCGCAACCGCAGTTTTGACAGGATGCGGTCCTTCTTCAAGATATGTAGTTCGGCAAGCATACGTTGATATGCCCGAGTACAACCAGACTGGAGTAAGTACTTATTACGCCACCACTTGTCAGGAATGCTCTGCCGGATGCGGTTTGATCGTAAGAACGATGGAAGGTCGTGCTATAAAAATTGAGGGGAATCCGGAGCACCCAGTTAATAAAGGAAAAGTTTGTTCACGAGGATTAACCTCTGTGCAGGGTTTATACAACCCGGATCGAATTGGTGGACCGCAAAAAAGAACACGTGGCGAACGAAGTATAACTCCCATGAGTTGGGAGGATTCAATAAAAACAGTTTCGAGTAACCTGGCAAATTCAGGGAAAGTGGCTTTTTTGTTGGGATTAACATCCGATCATCTCTTTGATCTTGTTTCTGAGTTAACAACTGCCGCAAATGCAACTCCCCCTTTGCGCTACAATACTCTGGCAACCCTGGAAGGTCGCACGACATTAGCCAATGCAAGTAATGAGATGTTTGGGAATTCGAAGTTCCCATTTTTTGATATATCAAATTCAGACGTGATTTTAAATTTCGGAGCAAGCTTTCTGGAGACCTGGGTTTCCCCCATGGCATATAGTCGTGGGTTCAGAAATTTCCGCAAACAAAGTTTCGGTAAACGTGGTTTTCTTATTTCATTTGAAGCACGCCAGTCATTGACCAGCGCAAATGCAGATCTTTGGGTACCAATTGTTCCAGGAAGTGAAGGAATTGTCGCACTAGCGATTGGAAGACTTGTTGCAGAATTCAAATCTCAAGCGCTGCCAGCTTTATTTTCTGATATATCAATTTCTGAAGCTGTTCAAAGCTCTGGCATTTCTGAAGACAAATTTAAAGAAATCGCTCAACTGTTGGCAAATGCAGACCACCCCATCAGTTTGCCCGGCGGCAGTGCCTTGACAACAGAAAATGGCTTGCAAGCAGCAAAGGCCATCCTTGGGCTTAATGTATTATTCGGAAATTTGGGTGAGCCAGGTGGCGTTTTCCTCACTCAAAGTGAAGTGCCTTCTTCAAATTTCAATGAAATTATCGAATTAATTAAAAAAATGAATGCTGGTGAAATAGCGACTTTATTCATACATGGGGTTAATCCAGTATTTGAGTTCCCAAAATCAATCGGTTTTGTCGAAGCACTAAAGAATGTCCCAACGGTTATTTCATTTTCGTCTTTTGAAGATGAATCTGTAATTGAAAGTGACTTCGTTTTTCCAGATCACACCGGCTTGGAAGCATTCGGTTATCAAAGAGTCTTAGCTGGATCAGATCGGGAGGCTATTTCTTCGATTCAACCTGTCGTACAACCTATTCATGACACAAAAGCTACTGCAGACGTATTATTAGCAGCTGCTGCGATGGTTGGTGGGGATATTAGTTCAAAAATTACTTATACTGACGAGGTTGATTTCATACAACAAAAAATTACACCACTTATTGAAGCTGGCGGGTTTTATAGTGCTACAGAACTTCCAACATTTTGGAGTAAATGGCTTCAATTTGGTGGCTGGTGGAAAACAGATGCAGAAATGGAAACCCCGACGGATAGTTCTCAACTAGGTGAAAAGCTCACTTTAAAACCAATCGCCAATTTGAGTGAAAACAAAGAATTCCATTTCATCACATTTGGAACACAAATGGGTGATGGCCATGGCGCAAACCGACCCTGGTTGCAAGAGACTCCAGATCCAATGACTACTTTAACCTGGAATTCATGGATCGAAATTCATCCTGAAACGGCTGAGAAACTGGGTATCACTGACGATGACATTGTTTCCATTGCACCAGTTTCCGGTGGTGATGCTATAGAAGCAGTCGTTTATAAATACCCCGCAATTCGTCCGGATTGTGTAGCTATGCCTTTTGGGCAGGGTCATACAGCTTTAGGGCGATATGCAGAAGGGCGTGGAAGTAATCCGGCTTTGGTTTGGTCAAATTTAACCAACCAAGCAGGCGAATTGGCTATTCTTGAAACAAGGGTTACCATAACACCTACAGGTAAACGTCGTCCCCTGGCGCGCCAGGAAAGCAAAGCAGGTGTGTATGGTGAGCATTAGTGGTAATTGGATAAAGGAGAACCATCATGTCTGAAATAGCAGAAAAAGAAAAATGGGGTATGGTCATTGATCTGGATATCTGTACCGGATGTCAAGCTTGTGTCACTGCTTGTTCAATGGAAAACAATATTCCATTTGTAGGCGAAGATGAAATGGCGTATGGACGAGGCATGCAATGGATGCGCATCCAAAGATATTGGGAAGGTGAATATCCGGACGTATCACCAACGCATGAGCCAATGCTTTGTCAACAATGTGGTAATGCACCATGTGAACCAGTCTGCCCGGTATTCGCATCTGTACATTCGGAGCAAGAACAAATAAATTTACAGGTTTATAACCGATGTATTGGTACCCGTTATTGTGCAAACAACTGTCCATTCGGAGCCAGAACATTTAATTGGTTTGATTACGAACTCCCTGCACCAATGAACTCTTATTTGAACCCGGATGTGAGCGTTCGCCGACGTGGAATTATGGAAAAGTGCACCTTCTGTGTTCAAAGAATTGTAACCGGCCGACAAAATGCTGCCAGTGAAGGCAGAGAAATTCAAGATGGAGAAGTAACTCCTGCCTGTGCACAAGCATGCCCAACAGATGCGATTGTATTTGGTAATTTAGAAGATCCTAATAGTCGTGTCAGCCAGCTGGCACGCAGTGATCGTGCTTTTCGAGAACTTGAAGAACTTGGGACACAACCACGTGTAACCTATTTAAAGGGAGGGAAAAGCTATGGCAGTTGATGTTAAACCTAACTTAAGCTCTGCAGCGAAAATCCACCAGGAATCAGAAGTTGAAGATCTACGTAAAGAACATTTAATGCTTGATCCTATGCCAAGAGATGAAATGAATCAAATGGTAATGGATGCAATGCAAACTACAACAAAAAAATATTGGGCTTTCCTAATTGGTTTTGGAGTCGCTGTTGTCGTTTTATTGTTTGGTGCCTGGGGTTACATGATCGCAACCGGCATGGGCGTTGCTGGAATTCGACGACCGGTATTTTGGGGAATTTTCATTGCTACTTTCGTATTTTGGATCGGTATTTCGCACGCCGGAACGTTTGTGTCGGCAATTTTGCGGGTATTCAAAGCAGAATTTAGACGACCATTTACAAGGGCAGCTGAATTAATGACTACTTTCGGTTTGGCAGCTGGTGCGCTCTATCCACTAATTCACTTAGGACGCGTTTGGGTATTTTATTGGATGGTTCCCTATCCGAATGCCCGTTGGTTATGGCCAAACTTTCGTTCTCCGCTGGTTTGGGATTTCCTGGCCATCACCACCTATTTACTAAGCAGTACAATTTACCTTTTCCTTCCTTTAATGCCAGATTTAGCCATGGCACGTGATCGAACAACCGGCTGGCGTCATGCAATTTATAAAGTCCTTTCCCTCGGATGGCGTGGTACTGAAGCTGAATGGTTGAGATTGAGAAAAGCAATAGGGATTTTTGCCTATGCAATCATTCCGGTTATGTTCTCTGTTCACACAATTGTGTCCTGGGATTTTGCAGTTACGATGGTAGTAGGATGGCAATCAACCATTTTTGGACCTTATTTCATTATCGGGGCTATTCTTTCCGGAGTCTCCGCAGTAGTAACAATTTTGTACGTCTTACGTTCGACAATGAAAAATTTTGATTATTTTATTCGGCCGGAGCATTTTGATGGGCTGGGAAAATTAATCCTGATTTTCTCGATGGCTTGGGCGTATTTCTTCTTTAACGAATATATCCTGAGCTGGTATGGGGGAAGTGAAGCGCTAAAACAATTATTGACACTTCATGCAACCGGTCCGACCGCCTGGGTTTGGTATCTCATGTTGATTTGTAATGTTGCAATACCCTGGTTGTTTTTGTGGAATAAAAAGATCCGTCGGACACCCTGGATTATGTTTATCATTACATTGCTAGTGAATGTGGGGATGTTTGCGGAAAGATATACAATCATTCCATTGACTTTGGGTCATCAACGCAGTCCATTTGATTGGGGTATTTATAATCCAACGATTGTCGAAATCAGTATCGTTCTGGGAACACTTTGTCTCTTCATCTTCTTGTATTTATTAGCATCCCGCCTGATCCCGCTTGTACCCGTTTGGGAAGTCCAGGAAGGGCAAATGTCACATACATTTAGAAAAGTTGGCAAGACAGAAATTCCATCAGTAACAGAGCTTGAATAGGAGGGGATTATGGAAAAAAATATTCGAATGATCCTTTTTAAAGAAGATCAAATAAACATAGCAACTGAGGCGATTGAGACTCTCCATCATCAAGGAATTTCTGAAAAAGATATTTCGGTTATTTCCGGAGTCCCTTTCAGCGAGAAAATCCTTGGGAGGCCAGCTGCATGGACTAAAGTTCCTATTATTGGCGTCTCAGGAGCGCTGGTTGGATTGGTTATTGCCAGTTTATTAAATTTTTTGACACCACATCTGTATAAAATGACAGTCGGGGGAATGCCCCTGACACCAATCCCAACATCGATCGTGGTTACATTTGAATTGACAATGCTCGGATTACTGATTAGTACGTTGTTGGGAGTAATCATTGAAATGATCTCACCTTCGTCTGGCCCAAAAGGTTATCATCCCAAAATCAGTGATGGTTACATTGGAATTCTCTTTCGCTGCCCGGTTTCTTCTGATGAAGAGACATGTTTGGAATTACAAGATCTCGGAGCAGAAATTGTTGATCCTGAGGAGGTTAAACAGCCATGATTAAGCGATTAATAATAATATTAGGCCTTGTCTCCCTTCCTTTAGCAATTGGACTGCTTTTCACCTATGATGTGATTAAAATTGATTGGGTAAGCTTTATGGAAATCCAATCCAGTTATCGACCCATGGAAGATCCTTTACCTTTGCCAGCAAGATCTGTCCCCATTGAAGGAGTTGCTTATATACCGGAACTTGGTGTGCCGGTTAATCCTGTTGCTGCAGAATCGGATTCATTGACGAATGGAAAGAAATTGTACGACACGAGTTGTGCATTGTGCCATGGCGCAACCGGAGAAGGAAATGGAAATTTCTCAGGATTTTTAAGCAAATTCCCACCGGTCAGCCTTGTGGATGTCAATCGAACGAGTCTGAGTGACGGCGCAATTTTTATGACAATCACAGATGGGGTACCTGGCAGAATGCCTCACCTGAGAGAAAATCTCCCGACAGCAGAAATGCGATGGGATGTTGTAAATTATGTCCGATTGTTACAACAGCAGGCTAAATAAAAAAACAATCCAATTTAAGTACTGGAGGCCAACCCTTTTGGGTCGGCCTCTTTTATTATCTGGCGGAGAGGAAGGGATTCGAACCCTTGATACCTTTCGGTATACGCGCTTTCCAGGCGCGCGCGTTAGGCCAGACTACGCTACCTCTCCATGCGTTCGCTATTTTACCACCACAATGAACCTGTGAAAAGGGAAGGAACAAGATTTAGCATTTGGACGTAAGGAAAATTTTTCTATTGCAAGATAAGAACTTTCCAATTATAATATCCGCACGTTGAAAGGGCGGTTAGCTCAGTTGGTTAGAGCGTCGCGTTGACATCGCGGAGGCCGTAGGTTCGAGCCCTATACCGCCCACAACAACGAAAACCTCGGGAAACCGGGGTTTTTTAATAATCTAAAAACAAATAAAATTCTTGATAATCTATCATATTTCAGCACATTTTATTGACGTTCACCTTTGACCTATGGTATATTAAATTGAATTTTGTTTAGAACAAAGTTATTATTAGTCATTAATCACTGGAATTTTGAGAGGAGTAAAGCTATTAGCGCATCAAATTATCGCGTCAATGAACAAATTCGGGTTAAGGAAGTAAGACTGATTGGAGCAGATGGCGAGAATGTAGGCGTCGTAAGCGTACAAAAGGCTATCGAAATGGCTCAACAAGCCGAATTAGATTTAGTCGAAGTTGCTCCAGGAGCAAATCCACCTGTTTGCCGTATCATGAATTTTGGTAAGTTCTTGTATGAACGAACGAAAAAAGAGAGAGAAGCTCGCAAGGCTCAGACAAAAATTGAGATAAAAGAAATACGCCTTCGACCAAAGACTAATGAACACCATCGAGGATTTAAAACAAGAGATGCAAGACGATGGTTGGAAGAAGGGATGAAAGTAAAAGTAACCATTCGTTTCCGAGGACGCGAAATTACCTATCCTGAAATCGCGCTTGAGGATTTAAGGGAGATTGCGCAAGAATTATCTGATATCGGCATTGTCGAACAAAAACCGGATCTTGAAGGTCGCAATATGTCAATGGTAATTGCACCAAACAGAAGTGCAGTGAAAAAACCAAAACCAATGCCAGGTACTTCAACCCAACCTGAACTTGATGATATTTCATCTATTATGGATGATTCTTCAGATGTTGACCTTGACGATGATAATGATGAAATAGAAGCATAAATTAATTGCCCGGTTTTTAACTGGACGATTTGTAATTCGATTTCAAGTATCAATCACAACTTTTCGAATTGAGAATTGTATAGTATAATTCGCGATCGCGTGTATCTAAGCCCGTCGCGAATTTTATTTTAATCATAGGATTGAGGAGTAAAACTGTGCCTCGGAAATTGAAAGTCGGTAAGTATAAAATGAAAACCCACAAAGCGACATCCAAACGGTTTCGCTTAACTGGGTCTGGTAAATTGGTCAGAACAAAAGGTGGTAAGAGTCATCTGCGCCGCCGAACATCTGATCGAACCAAATTATTGTTATCTGAAATGATCGAAGTAAAAGGTGACAATATTATTAAACGTGTCAAACGCCTTGCACCTTATTTATAGGTCATAGGTAGTTCGGTTCATTTTTAGTGCAGCTGTTAGGTGTATAACGGATGAAAAGATCATCGACGCCTAGGGGTTTGCAAAGGAGAAATTATGACTCGTGTTAAGAGTGGCCCAAGCGGTAATCGCCGGCACAAGAAAATATTAAAGATTACCAAAGGCCAATACGGATCAAAAAGTAAATTATTCCGACGTGCCAATGAAGCCATGCTTAAAAGCCTCTGGTATTCATTTCGCGATCGTCGCAATCGCAAACGTGATTTACGCCGTTTATGGATTACACGTATCAATGCTGGAACACGCCAAAACGGTCTTGCTTACAGCCGATTTATTTTCGGTTTGAAAAAAGCAAATATCACCATCAATCGAAAAATGTTGGCAGATCTTGCGGTTACAGACCCTCAAGCTTTTGCTGCTATAGTTGCTAAAGCCAAAGAGGCATAGCTGTTCGCTCACACGACCTGCTAAAAGTACACGCACAAAACCGGATGGGAAGCCATCCGGTTTTTTCATTTACAAGTAAAATTAATTCTGAGGAAAAATGATTAACTCAGAGAAAAATCAAAAAGTTCAACTGATTCGGTCACTTAATGAACAACAAAAAATAAGAAAAAAGAATGCTGCCTTAGTTGTTGAGGGTGTTCGTTTAGTAGAAGAAGCATTTCACGCTGATTGGGAGATAAAGTTTGTCCTTTTTTCCAATGGTCTCTCAGCCAGAGGGATGGAATTGATAGAGAATTGTAAAAAAAGAAGAGTGATCGTTGAAGATGTTTCAGATGAAATAATGAAAAATCTCACTGAAACGGAGACTCCGCAAGGAATCATTGCAGTAATATCTCCACCTAAATTAATAATTCCGGATAACCTGAATTTTGTGCTCATTTGTGATGGAATTCGAGATCCGGGTAATCTGGGTACGATCATAAGAACCGCAGCTGCTACTGGAGTTCAGGTCGTATTTCTTACACCCGGCAGTACGGATCCTTATTCACCAAAAGTGGTTCGCTCCGGAATGGGAGCTCACTTTATTGTTCCAATTTTACAGGTATCGTGGGATGAAATCGATTCGATTTGTCATAATCGGGAATTTCCACTCCAGATCTATGTATCGAGAAAAGATTCAGAGAATTATCTTTGGCAAAAAGATTTAACAAAACCTATTGCGATCGTTATAGGCAGTGAAGCAGAAGGCGTTTCAGAAGCTGCAATTCGAATTGGCGACAATTTTTTATCAATCCCAATGCATGGCAAGACAGAATCATTAAATGCAGCAAGTGCAGCAAGTATTTTACTATATGAGGTAACCAGGCAAAGGGCAATATGAAAATCAGGTCGATCACTTTTTTTATTAATCCGTTATCGCAAGATTTCAACTCTTACATTCAAAAGCTAGGTCATTTTGCTCAAAATTTAAAAAAATCATTCGAAAGTTCAGGAATCGAAGTACAAACTCTTCGGCTTTCTACGCAACCTTTTCCTCTTATTCTTGAAGAACTGGGTAATAAAGAAAATTTGGATTGGATAATAAATTTAGAAAATTCTGCTAAAACTTATGGATTTGATTATCTTTCCGTTGGACCAGCATTGATTTCCCATCCATTTAGTTATGAACTGATTCCACAAATTTTAATGAATACGAGAAATGTTTTTACAAGCGCATTCATTGCAGACCAATCGCATGGCATTAGCTTATTTGCATTAAGTGAATGCAGTAAAATTATCGTTCAATCGGCAGCTTTTGAACCTGGTGGGTTTGCCAATTTACGCTTTAGTGCCTTAGCAAATGTAAACCCGCTAGGACCGTTTTTCCCCGGTTCTTTTCATAATTCAGCGAAACCAAATGGATTTTCGATCGCGGTTGAAGCTGCTGATGAAGTCATTAATGTATTTTCCAATGCAACTTCGTTATTGCAAGCACGTGATTTATTGTTACAAAACCTGGAAAATCATGCCCAAAAAATTGAGCAAATCTTAGTAAAATATTCTACTGCGATTGATTTGGAATTCTTTGGTTTTGACTTTTCCGTTGCCCCATTCCCGGTTGATTCATGTTCATTAGGTAACGCAATGGAAATTCTAGGAATTACAGCCCTGGGAAATCATGGTTCTTTGGCAGCCGCAGCATTTTTAGCTGATACACTTGATCGAGGTAAGTGGAAAAGAGTTGGGTTTAACGGCTTAATGCTGCCCTTATTAGAAGATTCTCGACTCGCCAAACGTTCCATCGATCAGACTTTAAAGGTCAAAGATTTGTTAATGTATTCTGCAGTCTGTGGTACAGGATTAGACACAATTCCAATCTCAGGAGATATTCAAGCAGATGCAATATATGCACTATTAATGGATATTGCTGCTTTGTCTGCCCGACTGCGTAAACCACTCACCGCCCGACTCATGCCAATACCCGGAAAAAAAGCTGGAGAGTTAACGGATTTCAATTTTGAGTTCTTCAAAAATGGTCGTATTTTGGAAGTTGAAGCAAGCTCTTTATCAAATTTACTGATTAATAAAAATGAAGAAATCGATCTGCAGCCAAGAAAAATTTAATCGATTTATTTTGTCAATTAATATTGTGGTTGATGTATTGAACTAAATAAGGAAATTCAGATTCTTTTATCGTACCTGTCGAAAATTGATCAGAATTAGATTTTTATCACAGTCTTCAAACGTATCAAAGTAGACCCGGTCGGATATTGGAATTCCTGCTTGATCCAGCAGCTGCAAATATAGCTTTTCGGTCGTATTTTTAGGTGTTTCCCCAAGAGTAAATTCAAACCCGGAAGGACCATAGGGTGAACTTTCTAATGTAAGCCCAAGATAATCTATGGATTTGTTATCAAATGTACCCCTCAACCAAACACGAATCCCTTTAACCGGGCGTCCTTGTAAATCAAATACCTGCCCGGCCACACCTGTCCATTTACATTCCAAATCCGGTTTAAAGATTGTGCTTGTAATCGTGTTGGGTTCATTTTGTATGGCAAATGCATAATAACCAACAAAAGGCGTTTCAGTCGGAACTAACACTGGAGTTTCAACAACGAGAGTACCATCTTGAATCTCGATGATGTCGGTTGCCTTTGGTGTAGGAGAACCAACAGGTAATTCGGTAGGTAATTCAGTAGGCATAATAATCGGAGTTGGTTCTGAAACGGATAAAGTTGCTGTAGGTATGGAAACCAATTCCGGGATTTCTACTGGTGGAAAAGGATTAAAAATTGCATATGGATTCGTAAAAATGGTTAATTGCACGATTAAAGTTAGAACCATTGCCAGCATAATGATCAGTGTCAAAACATTCCAAACAAAATTATTTTTTTTCCTGTTTTGTTTTACTTGTGTCACAAAATACCTCGAGAATAATGGTTGGATTTATTTCATTTTATTAGAATGGATATAGAACTATTTTGTTTATTATCTTGAATCCATTTTGATAATGCCGATCTTTGATAAGAAAATAAAGCGTCCTGGGTAAGCGGTCGATCGTCCACCTTTTCGATAACCTGAACAATTTGATAGCCATAATCCGTTGCGAGAACTGGTGTGTATTCGCCTGCATTTAATAAAAATACAGCATCTTCAACTTCTTTTATGACAAGGTAGTTGGCCGGGAACCAACTCAATTCGCCACCAGTGATCGGATCGTATATCCAGGCTAATGTTGCAAAATCTGCGCCAGATTGTAACTGAGAATAAATTTCTTCTGCCATGGTTTTAGATTGCACCATTATTTGTCTGGCGCGAACTTGTTCAGCATTCTTTGGAACCGATTCTAAAATCGAATCCCGCATATGAGCAGCTTCAATTTCTAATTTATATAGCCTTTTAAAACTCTCCGCAGTGTAATGGTTTTTACTCATCCAACTATTCAATTGCTCTTCTGTTCCCAATTGGGACACAAGATTATTTAGTCGCTCTTGATAAATATCATCAGAAACCTGGAAACCATTTTTTCTCGCACCTTGAGCGAGTAAGAGAACATCCAACATATTCTCCAGAACCGTAGCCCGGGCAACTGTCTCGTCAAGTTCATTTTCAGAATTCGCAAATGCATCTTTATACCGCAAATATTCTTCTTCAAAATCTGACAAAAGAATACGATCCTCATTTACAATAGCTGCAGCCGGTTCTGGCGTTTGAGTCATTGTAGGAGTAATGGTGGCAACCTGAATGGTTGGTGAATCCGTGGTTTCTATAACGGGTTCGTTTGTCTCGGTTGTACTGAGTGAATTACTATTACATCCCCATGAAAAAAATAAGAAAAATCCAATGAGTACACTTGTGATAACTTTATTTTTCATCCGCCTATTATAATCGAAAAAAGAGGTTGTGATTTCTCACAACCTCTTTACAGAAAATCTACAAATTTTTAATACTCAGGCATTGGAGGTCCGGCAGGAGCTTTATTTTCTTCCGGAACATCAGTAATCAACGCTTCAGTAGTCAAAATCATTGCGGCGATAGAAGCAGCATTTTCGAGTGCACCACGGGTAACTTTCGCGGGATCAATTACGCCACTCTTGACCATATCACCATATTCGCCTGTTAAGACATCGTAACCAAATCGAGCATTGTTATTGTCTTTTTGTGATTTGCGAACATTTTCAATAATAACAGAACCTTCTTTACCAGCATTTTCTGAGATCTTGCGCATTGGAACTTCTAAGGCTTTTCGAACAATATTCACACCAATTTGTTCGTCCTCATTTTCCATTTTGATGCCTTCCAGAACATGCATGGCATTGATTAATGCAACACCACCACCTGGGACGATCCCTTCTTCAACTGCTGCACGTGTTGCAGATAAAGCATCTTCTACACGGTGTTTCTTTTCTTTCAATTCTGTTTCAGTTGCTGCACCAACGCGAATGATTGCAACACCACCAGCTAACTTGGCTAATCGTTCTTGCAGTTTTTCACGATCATAATCACTTGTGGTTTTGTCAATTTCGACTTTAATCTGGTCGATTCGACCTTTAATTGCAGCCTCATCACCTTTACCGCCAACGATCGTTGTATTATCTTTATCGGCAACTACCTTTTCGGCACGGCCAAGATCTGCAACGGTTGTAGTGTCAAGTTTACGGCCTGTTTCTTCTGAAATTACCTGGGCACCAGTCAAAACAGCAATATCCTGTAACATTGCTTTTCGGCGATCGCCAAACCCAGGGGCTTTGACTGCCAAAACATTGATCATCCCACGAATTTTGTTCAAAACAAGGGTTGCTAATGCTTCGCCATCAATATCTTCAGCGATGATTATCAAATCTCGTTTTCCGACCTGGACCATTTTTTCCAGAACAGGGACGATATCTGCGGCGGCTGAGATCTTCTTATCATGAATAAGAATATAAGGTTCGCTGATAACTGCTTCCATGTGTTCCATATCAGTGACAAAATAAGCTGATATGTAACCACGATCAAACTGCATACCTTCAACATATTCCTGTTCGAATTCTAAACCTTTGGATTCTTCAACTGTGATAACGCCGTCTTTTCCTACTTTGTCCATCACATCAGCGATTAACTCACCAATTGACCGGTCCTGTGCAGAAATAGTAGCGACATTTGCGATTTCATGTTTTTCGCGGATATCGATTGCTTGTTTTTTGATCTCATCTGAGACTGCTTTCGTTGCGGCTTCGATACCACGTTTTAATAACATCGGGTTCGCACCGGCGGCTAATGTTTTCAAACCTTCGGTTACGATAGCGTGTGCTAAAACTGTTGAGGTTGTTGTGCCATCACCAGCGATGTCATTGGTTTTTGTGGCTGCTTCTTTAAGAAGTTGAGCACCCATATTCTCAAAAGGATCCGCTAATTCAATCTCTTTAGCGACGGTAACGCCATCATGGGTGATGGTTGGAGAACCGAATTTTCGGTCTAAAGCCACATTGCGGCCTTTTGGACCTAAAGTTGTTGAGACTGCTGACGCAACCACGTCAATACCATTCTTTAATTTCCTTCGAGCATCTTCACCAAAAACAAGTTGTTTTGCTGCCATAGTTCAAATATCTCCTTAATCTATTAATTCATTAATCTTCAACAATTGCCAGCAGATCGTTTTCGCGGAGAATGAGCAATTTCTTGCCATCTACTTTGATTTCCGTTCCACCATATTTTGCAAACAAGACAACATCGCCTTTTTTGACATCCATCGCGATTCGATCACCGTCTTCATCACGATCACCAGGACCAACTGAAAGAACTTTACCCTTTTGGGGTTTTTCTTTTGCTGTTTCTGGTAAAACAATACCACCGGCTGTTACTTCTTCAGCATCGATGGGTTCCACTAAAACACGACTACCTAATGGTTTCAAATTCATTTGTACTTCCTCCTGCTTTTGCATAAGGTAAATTTATTTAGGATTTTAGCACTCTACTAGTATGAGTGCTAAACCAGATCAAATATTACCTGTCTTTAATATGAAAGTCAAGGGCAATTAAAGCATTCTAATAAAACTCTGATATTAATTTAATACTCTAATTCGTGGTGGAACAAATTTCCTCACCTGCATTAACAATACTCATTATGCCGGCGTCGTTTGAATAATCTTTCTTAACAATGTTAAAAATCCGTTGTGCCTCAATGCACAAATTATCCCCTTTTCGATGCATGGCAGACAAAACAGATCCATAAGTGTAGTAATAAACGAGCGTACTATCGGACAATGGTAAACCCTCAATCTCATACGGTGGAATTGATGCCGGATCTGTATCTTCAGTACATTCCAGACGTGCAATGCAACTTTCAAGAGCAGAACAACCGTCTAAAGCACAGGCGAATGCAGGTATTGATCCTTCATAATTCCTGGATTTGAAGTAAACAAGTCCTAATTGGGCATAAACATTTGCGTTATCCGGCGTGAATTCAACTGCTCGCATGACATTTCTTGCGGCAGCAAACGCTTCGCCGTTATTGATATACGTGTTTGCAATTGCCAGATATGGTATCGGATCTTTAATATTATTCTGTTCATTTATTTTGACCGCCCTTGCAAAATATTCCAATGCCAAATCATATTGCTTTAATTGCCGGTAATTTACTCCGATTGATATATATAAGAAGGTCAAATTTGGGTTAATTTCTGCTGCCTTCTTGTAAGCTTCGATTGCCTGGTCATAACTATTGCCCAATGATTCCATTACAAAGCCATAAATTCGATGAACATCCATCAAACTTGGATCTAATTCCAATGCGCGGTTTGCATAATCAAGCGCCTCTTTGTACCTTAGTTGATCCAGAAAAATCTCAGCCCGATAAGCAATTGCTAATGCGTTTTGACTATCCAGTTGTAAGGCTTTGGCAATTGATTGTTCTGCATTCAATAAGTATTTTGCAGAATCTTCCCCGGAATACACCGGGTAAGAGTACCAATCATAAACAAATGCTTGAATTGCATACGCAGTACTATTTTCCGGATTTACTGCAACAGCGGTTTCTGCGGATTTGATGGCATCTTGAAGTCGGGTACGTTTTTCAGCATCCGTCGTTAATAAATTTGAAGAATACGCCTGAATGCGTGCCAATTCCGCCCAAATTTCGGAATTATTTGGTTCGAGGGTAGTCGCTTGGAGATAGGATGTAATGGCTGCATCCAGTTTCCCGGCTTGAAAATTGGTCTCGCCTTCATAAGCAAAAGAATTGGCTGTTCTAGTTGGAGTAGGGGTTGGTAAAAATGGTTTTTGAATATCACCAGCCAATACTTCGCGATAAACAAATGCGCCAATTACAATTAAGAAAACGAGAAAATAGATCCTGATCGCATTATTGGTGCTTCTGGGTCTAAAGAGATTTCGGTCGTCTGGAAGTTTGATTCCCATAATTTAACAGAGCCTTTACGGTTCGCTTGTAGCTTCCTGGGTAGGTTCAATGTCACCATCAGCTACTTGTTGACAGATATTAACAATTTCATTTGCATTGAAAACATTATTTTCATCACTTGCAACAGAATCCAATAATGCCTGAGAAATTTTCAATGCCTCGCCACAAGCTCCTAATCGCGCCTGAGAAATCCCATATCGCGCGAAATAACTTGCAACAGTCCCATAATCTAACGGGAGAGGTTCAACTGTTACACCAGTTTCAGTGACACCGCCATGAATAATATATCCTAATATTTCAACCGCTTTTGGATAGTTTTCATTCCGAAAATAGAGTGTTCCGAGATTTCCATAATAAAACTGATTATTCGGATCGTCAGCTATCGCCTTTTCTGCGTATTGAATAGCGGTTGGATATTCACCTTGTTTTTGATAAACAACAGATAGTTGGTAATCCGGAACTGGATTTGAAGGATTCAATAAATCCGCTTCCGTAAATTCTCTGACAGCTAAGGGGTACTCATTGACAGTATCTGTTGAATAAACAACACCTAAAGCAATGTGTAAATCTGAAATATATGGATTAATTGCAATTGCAGAAGTATAAAATTGAACTGCATCAATGTAATTACCAATCAACCATTGAATATAGCCACGAACTCTGTTAGTTTCCAGAGAATTTGGATCTAAATCCCTTGCTTTTGCAGCGTTATCGATTGCCTCATCTATGACACCCACTATAGCTGGATTGGACTCATATTGGAGTCCATAAACTTCTGCCAGATATGCATAAGCGACTGCATTATTTGGGCTTAATTCAATGGAACGTTTTAAATCTGAAATTGCTTCAAGGAAATTTCCTTTAAAACCCAATGCCCATCCGCGTAAAGCGTATGCCATCGGGTTATTTTCATTTACCAATAAAGACTTTCCAAGATTGTCAATCGCCTCATCGTATAGACCAAGATAAATTTGCTGCCTGGCAATTGCTACATAATTTGCTGCATTAGTCGGATCCGATGAAATCGCATTTTTGTAAACTTCTACCGCTTGAAATAGTTTGCCTTCACTGATCAATTTTTCAGCGTCACTCACAAATGATTCCGGAGATCGTGTAATCGTTGCAGTGGGCATAAACGGTGGCGGGATGGTTGGAACCACAATTTGATTGATATAAACGCCAGCTGCAATTAAAAGGACTAAAACAGCTAGTCGAATCGGGTTGAGTCGTCGCTGTCTTTTTTTCATATTAAATCTTGTAGTTTTTAGATACATGAAATCATCTTACCATTACAATTTTTCTCTCGTCAAGATACCCGATTTTAAATATAACAATGTTTTTATTAATTTTAGATAAATTGATTTCGATTTCGTATTAAAAGAAGGGGGGATACAAACTTGTCAATCATTCTCCTAAAAGATACAATAACCATGATGAAATTCGAAATATTTAGTCTTTTCCCTTCTGTATTCAAACCATATTTTGAAGTATCCATTCTTCAAAAAGCAATGGAAAATGAATTAATTGAAATCAATCTACATAATATTCGAGATTGGACATTCGATAAACATCATGTGACGGACGACACACCTTATGGCGGTGGCGGTGGAATGGTAATGAAACCTGGTCCGATATTCGCTTCTATTGAAGATGTTTTAGGCTCGCCTCCGAAATGCCCGGTAATATTTATGTCACCTCAAGGACGTCCGTTTAATCATTTAATTGCAAGAGAATTGGCTTCATTGCCTCAAATAGGTATTTTGTGTGGACGGTATGAAGGAATTGATGAACGCGTTAGGCAATACTTAATAACCGATCAATTTTCTATTGGTGATTTCGTTGTGACTGGCGGAGAGCTGCCGGCAATGATGATGGTAGATGCGATTTCCAGATTTATTCCTGGGGTATTAGGTGATCCAACCGGTGCTGAAGATGATTCTTTTTCGAATGGCTTACTTGAGTACCCACACTATACAAAACCCGAAATATTCAGAGACTGGAAAGTGCCTGATGTTCTTTTAAATGGCCACCACGCCAATATCACATCCTGGCGCAGAGAACAATCCATCATCCGAACTTTTCTTCAACGCCCAGATCTTCTCGAAAAAGCAAATTTATCACTTAAAGATAAAAAAATAATTGAACGACTTCAAAACGAATATAAAAATAAATCTTCCAATACAATTAATTCACAAGAATAAATATTAGTTTCTGAATAAAAGAAAGGGTTACGCAATGGAACAGAAACTGAGTTATCCCAAGACTTTTTTGCTTGGATTTGGATTTTTTGGAGTCAGTGTTATTTGGTCTGTTTACAATGCTTTCGTTCCGATATTCCTGGACGGTAAATTTGGATTAAACGCAGCCTGGATTGGCTTCTTCATGACGCTCGATAATATTGCTGCATTTCTAATTCAACCCTCTATCGGTGCCATGTCCGATCGGTTGCGCACTCCTTTAGGCAGAAGAATGCCGTTTATCCTTATAGGCGCTCCAATTGGTGCTTTGGCATTTGGATTAATTCCTTTAATGAGTATTTTGCCCCTCTTTGTCCTATGTACCAGTACTTTACTTTTAAGTATGGCGCTTTGGCGAACTCCAGTCATTGCATTAATGCCTGATATTACACCTTCAAAGTACCGTTCACAAGCGAATGGTGTAATAAATTTTATGGGTGGTGTCGGTTCTATTATTGCTTTTTTGGTAGGCGCATCGCTTTATGAGAAAAACCCAAATTATCCGTTTTGGCTTGGATCTGCATTAGTTATCATCGCTTCAATTTTGGTTTTACTCTTCATCAAAGAACCAAAAGCCTATGAAACTACCGATCAGACGAAACCAAGTCTTCTTATTGCTTTAAAAAATTTATTTAAAGAAAAAGAGAAAAGCGCATTACGTATCCTATCAGCGATATTCTTTTGGTTCATTGCATATAATGCGATTGAAGCATTTTTTACCCTCTATGCAACCAAACACCTTGAGTTGCCTGTTGGAGATGCATCCCGCCTGTTGGGTCAATTATCTTTAATATTTGTGCTGATGGCTATCCCCTCCGGATATATCGGAGCGAGATTTGGCAGACGCAAAACCATCATGACCGGCGTTTTGATCATGGGACTCGCAATACTCTCAATGTTCATATTACCAAAGGATGTTGTATCCATATTCTTTACCAAGCTTCCTGTTATCGGAAATTTTTATACCGTCAGTATCATTTTAATGATCGCAGGATTTGCATGGGCTTTGATTAACATCAATTCCCTGCCAATGGTTGTCGACATGACTGATGACGCACATGTAGGTACTTTTACTGGGCTTTATTATCTGGCTTCGACAATGGCTGCCATTATTGGTCCCAATCTCAATGGCTGGATCATAAAACTTAGCGGAAACAACTATAGCCTTATGATGTTATTTTCCCCAATATTTATGTTGATTGCCTTTATTATGATGATCGGTGTCAGAAAAGGTGAAGCAAAAAAATAATAGTTCTTGTATTGGATTTCATTGAAGTGATATACTATAGGTTGTGTGAACGCACACAAAAACACTTTTTATCTAACATATATATGGAGGAGTATCGTATGTACAAAAAAGTAACACTTTTGCTTGCTATTTTGGTTTTGGCATCAATGTTAATTTCTGCTTGCCAACCAGCAGCCGCCCCTGTTGAAGCGAAATTAAAAGTATGTCAAGTAACCGACACTGGTGGTATTGATGATAAATCATTCAATGCTACTGCCTGGCTTGGAATGCAAAAAGCCGAAAAAGATTTAGGTGTTGAAGTATCCTACTTGGAATCTCAACAACAATCAGATTATGAAGTCAATTTGAATACTTTTGTTGAAGCGAATTGTGATTTGATCGTACCAGTTGGTTTCTTGCTCGCAGATGCAACCAGCGCAGCAGCAGACACCAATACCGATCAGAAATTCGCGATTGTAGATGTTGATTACCTCGCACAAACCAACGTTCTTGGTAATGCATCAAAAATTGACCAGGCCACTTTCCTTGCTGGTTACCTTGCCGCTGGCATGACCAAAACCGGTAAAGTCGGTACCTATGTTGGTATTCTCTTCCCTGCAACCCAGGCTTTCATGGATGGTTACGCAATGGGTGTAGCAAAATACAATGAAGTCCATGGTACCGCAGTTGAGGTTCTTGGATGGAACATGGAAACCCAGGAAGGTCTCCAGGTAGGCAACTTTGAAAGTCTCGATGATGGCCGTGCATTTGGCGAGCAATTACTTGACGAAGGTGCTGACATCATTATGCCAGTTGCTGGTCCTGTTGGACTTGGGACACTTGCAGTAATGCAGGAACGCGGAACTGGTTTATTGATCGGTGTCGACAATGACTGGTCTGTTGCAAATCCTGACAAAGCCGATTTCATTCTTGGTAGTGCTTTGAAGAAAATCGATGTATTTGTATACGAGAGTATCAAACAGGTAGTTGATGGTACATTCAAAGGCGGCGCACCATACCTTCTGACTTTAGAGAATCAAGGTGTAGGTCTCCAATATGGTTCTGCATGGGAAAGTAAAGTTCCTGCAGAATTAAAAGCAGAAGTTGAAGCATTAATCCCCGGTATTATCTCCGGTGAAATTGCTACAATGCCTACCCGCTAAACAATTTCAAACAAACAAAAAAAGAGTCAGGAAAAACCTGACTCTTTTTTTGTTTGTTTACTTTGTCAATATGATAAAATAATAAAAACTTATCCATTAACCTAATTCTAAAAGAGGTATAAATGGTTCCTGTACTTGAACTTCGTGGCATAACGAAAAGGTTTCCGGGTGTTTTAGCAAATGACCATATCGATTTAACGGTCGAAAAAGGGGAAATACACGCTCTTCTCGGTGAAAATGGCGCAGGCAAAACGACTCTCATGAATATCCTCTACGGACTTTACAACCCGGATGAGGGAGAGATTTTCGTAAATGGTAATAAAATGGCTGTACGCTCGCCTATTGATGCTATTAAAGCGGGTGTTGGGATGGTTCACCAGCATTTTATGCTGGTCCCTGTCTTCACCGTAACTGAAAATGTGATGTTAGGAGAAGAGTATGTAAAAGCCGGGGGAATTTTAGATCGAGCAAAAGCTGCCGAAAAAATACGTGAGATTTCCAACACATATAACCTGGACATTAATCCTGATGCTTATATCAAGGATATTCCAGTAGGAATGCAACAAAGAGTGGAAATTATCAAATTACTCTTTCGTGAAGCGAATATTTTAATCATGGATGAACCGACTGCGGTCCTTACTCCCCAAGAGGTTGAAGAACTTTTCAAAATTATGCATATTATGATTGATCAAGGTAAATCGATCATCTTTATTACTCATAAGCTTGGAGAAGTTATCGAAATTGCTGACCGAATTACGGTAATACGTGGGGGAAAAGTCGTAGGAAGCACTTCTCCCAAGGAATCCAATCTTGGAGATCTTGCCAGCATGATGGTTGGTCGGGAAGTAAACCTGATCGTCGAAAAAACTGAATCTGCAGCCACAGAAGTCGTTCTTGATGTTAAAAACCTCAAAGTATTAGACCCTCTTGGTGCTATTGCTGTCGATAACATGTCATTTACTGTTATGGCTGGAGAAGTTTTGGGTATTGCTGGTGTTCAAGGGAATGGTCAAACAGAATTGGTCCGCGCACTGACCGGCTTACTACAACCAATTGATGGCGAAGCACATCTTAACGGAAAAGACATCACCCGGCTTTCACCGAGAGAAATCACTGAACTTGGTTGTGCCCATATCCCTGAAGACCGACAAAAAGATGGCCTGGTACTTGGTTTTCCTATTACTGACAATTTGGTGCTGAATACATATTACCTGGCACCAAACTCAAAATCAAACTGGATGGATCAAAACAAAATATTGGAAAATAGTGTCAATTTAGTAGAAAATTTCGATATTCGTACTCCTAGCCCTCTAACCCCAGCCAGTTCACTTTCAGGGGGCAATCAACAAAAAGTAATTGTAGCCAGAGAATTCTCGCGCCCTATAAAATTTCTGGTAGCCTCCCAACCGACCCGTGGATTGGACGTGGGATCCATCGAATATATTCACAAACGACTGATTCAAAAACGGGATGAGGGTTGTGCAGTTCTTTTGGTATCAACAGAATTAGATGAAATTATGCAATTGTCCGACCGTATTGCTGTTGTGTATCGTGGCAAAGTACTGGATATTTTGGATGCGAAAACCGCAACGAAAGAGTGGGTCGGTTTATTGATGGCAGGCATTATTCCCACCGAAGAAGAAAAACAAGAACTTGTATCCAAGAAAAAACAGATTCTGTTGATTTAAAAGGAATCGAAACAAATGGAAAAACCACAAGATAGCAAAAAGAAATCTCTGGCAGTATTTTGGGAGGAGTTTTCGAGAAGTAGTTTTCTCGTTATTCTCCTTGCAGTCTTTACCGGCATTGTTTTAGGTGGCGTACTTGTCGCGATTACAACAAATGAAGTTTATGCTGCATTCAGAATTTCATTCTGGAGTGGATTGGGTACTGCACTAAAAACTGCATGGAATACGTATGTCGCCTTATTTACTGGTTCAGTGGGGGACCCGGAGAAAATAGGATTGGCATTTTCAAGTGGGGATCCACTCGCAATTCGTCGGGCGATCAATCCGTTTTTTGAGAGTCTGGTTCAGTCCACCCCTTATATTTTTGGTGGTTTGGCGGTGGCGTTGGGATTTCGGGCTGGTTTATTCAACATCGGTGTTGAAGGTCAGATTTTCATCGGTGCAGTAACTGGCGTTTGGGCTGGTTATGCGATCACGGGGTTACCCGCAATTATTCATATTCCAGTTGCAATGTTATTTGGAGCAATTGGTGGAGCGTTATGGGGATTTATTCCAGGGATATTAAAAGCCAAAACCGGGGCACACGAGGTGATCACAACGATCATGATGAATTATATTGCCTTCCGGCTGGTGGACTGGTTATTAAAGTTCCCTATGAAAGATCCGAATGAATTTACACCTAAAACCCCTTGGATTTTAGAAACTGCGAAGCTCCCTCGTTTTTTTGACACGCCAATTCGCTTTCATCTGGGTTTTTTCATCGCAATTCTTATGGCGGTCGTCGTTTATTTACTGCTTTTCAAAACTACCTGGGGATTTGAACTACGGATGGTCGGTTCCAACCCGAATGCTGCACGGTATGCAGGAGTTAAAATTACAAAGACCACAGTTTTAGCCATGGTACTTTCAAGTGCTTTAGCAGGCATGGCTGGTGCGAATGAAGTTCTAGGAATCAATTACCGTTTGTTACCGGCTTTTTCCAGTGGATATGGCTTTGATAGTATTGCCCTGGCCCTGTTGGGTAAAACGCATCCACTAGGGGTCATACTTTCATCATTACTATTTGGATTTTTACGTAATGGAGCCCGTTCGATGCAATTAGCTGTTGGCGTACCAATCGATATTGTCTCGATCCTTCAGGCTTTAATCCTGGCTTTTATTGCAGCTCCTGCGATCATTCGAACGATTTATCGTTTGAAAGAATCCAAGCACAAAGAAGAACTTGTTTCTTTGACGAGCTGGAAAGGTTAAAAAAATCATGACTACTACAACAGAAGCACAGCCTGTTCAAATAAGCAAAGGAATTCAAAAACTGGAACGTCGCCGACGAATTTCGATGGGTTTAATTTTTTTGGCAGCTGCGCTGCTCATTTGGCTTGTATTCGTCACTGATTTAGAACCTGGTGCAGAAACCCGTTATATGATGAACCCGGGTGGCGGTTCAGCAGAAGCAGCAGATTGGGTCTTTCCTACCGGTTTGACACTCAACATCATTGCAGGTATCAGCGCAATGTTAGGTGCATATCAAATAATAAGGGGATTTGGTAAGCGAACCTATGGGGCACTTGCTTTAGTCGCTATATTGTTTATCTTTAGTTTTCTTTCCTGGGCCACTGCCGGAGGACAAACAAATCTGGCTGGCTTACTACGTGTGATGGTTGTTCGGGCTGTCCCCTTAACCTTGGGAGCAATGTCAGGTATTTTGTGTGAACGAGCAGGTATCATCAACATCGCTATTGAAGGCATGATGTTGACAGCCGCCTTTGTTAGTACAGTATTCTCTTCATTGTCCGATAACCTGATCATTGGGCTGCTGGCGGGCGTAATTGCTGGCGGTTTAATGGGTGCCATTCATGGCGTTTTATGTATTAAGTACAAAATTAATCAAATTATTTCCGGAACTGTGATCAACATTTTTGCAACTGGTATTACTTCATATCTGTCATCAAAATTTCTTCAAAAGGTTGAATTTCAATATTTAAATGAACCAGGCATGTTCCCTCAAATAAATGTACCTGTTTTATCAAAGATACCTTTTATTGGTCCTATCCTTTTCAGTCACAATATGTACGTATTTGCGATGTTCTTCTTTGTGATCATACTTTCTTTTATGCTTTTTAAGACAAGGTGGGGATTGCGAATGCGTTCTGTTGGTGAACACCCCAAAGCTGCTGATACATTGGGTATTAACGTCTTTAAGACACAATACTTATCAGTGATATTAGGCGGCATGATGGCAGGGTTTGGTGGCACTTACTTTTCTTTGGGTTCATCCGGTCGATTTGATGAAGTAATGACTGCCGGTCGTGGATTTATTGGACTTGCAGCCATGATTTTTGGTAATTGGCATCCGGTCGGAGCAATGGGTGCGGGTTTGTTGTTTGGATTCTTTGATTCGCTTTCTGCAAAAGCCTCACTGTTGGAAGTTCCTTTACCAAGTGAATTTTTGGGTATGGCACCTTACCTGGCAACAATTATCGTATTAGCCGGGGTGATTGGTAGAGGACATGCCCCAGCTGCAGAAGGTGAACCGTACGAAAAAGAATAAATTATAAGTAAAAAAAAATGGATCCCGTTTGGGATCCATTTTTTTTACTCTTTTTTAAATTTTTAACCTTTTAAAGGATAATGACCGTACTCTTCAACTGCGTCCACCATAGCCAGCACATTTTCCGGAGGAACCTCATTCATTACTGTATGAACAGTCGCCACCATATAGCCACCACCTGTGCCAAGAATGTTAATTACTCGTTTCACTTCTTGCTTCACCTGGTCCGGTGTGCCTGAAGGGAGGACATTCTGCGTATCTATTGCACCGCAAAAAATGATGCGTTTATCAAATTTTTTCTTAAGCTCTTCCAAATTGGACATTTTTCCAGCAGATGTTTGAATTGGATTTAAAATATCAACACCAATCTCAATAAAATCATCAATCAAATCAAAAACATCTCCATCTGTATGGAAAAAGACTTTTGCATTTGTCTTTTTTTTGATCAAAGCAATCATCTCGGCATGTAAAGGTTTTAACATCTTTCGATACATACGAGGAGAAATCATCAGGTTTTCCTGGGTGCCCAAATCATCACCAATTTTGATAATGTCCAGTTTATCACCACACTGAGCCAAAAAATTCTCCATGTTGGTCATACATAATCGATTAATTCGGCTGAGCAAATCCTGGGCGAAATCCTGCTCTGTTGCCATATTCAAAAGAAATTGTTCCATTCCTTGCAATCCGATTGCACGCTCAAATGGAAACATCAGCCAGGGAGTACCCATGATTGCATATTGATTTTCCTCATGCAACTTTTGTGCTTGTTCACGGATGTGGGAAGTTCGATAAGGATCATTCATATTTGGCCATTGAAATTGATCCAAATCCAGAACAGTTTTTGCATCCGGCATGGGGTGAATTCCTGGATACCAATTGTCTGGACCAATTTCCATCTGCCCATTACCCCAATCATCAATAAATGGCGCATGGGCTGGCCGTGATTTATTTCTTTCATATACTGCACTTGGAAAGCGATCCAGAATTCCCCTGGCATCGCTTTTTAGCCTCTGCATCACGCTTTCATCAGGCATCGCAGACCCAAGTTCCGGCCAGTCATATAAATATCGATCTTCACTTTCAATCCCCATAAGTTTTTTTATACCACGATATGGCCGGATTTTTATGCCTGTAGCATTACTAACGCCAATAATAATTGGTACCCGGTCAGGAACGTCATAATGCAAGACAGCTTGAACTCTTTCTCGTGACGTCATTTTCATATCCATACTCCTCAAAGTGTTTTTAATCAATTTTACACAATAACATTAAGAAATAGAATCGATTTCAAGGTAAATCCAACAAAATTTCTTTTAGCGAATTTCTTTTGGTTAATTTGATGCAAAATTTAAAATCCAGATAATCAATCCCGAATTTTTTAAAAAAAATATCATAATCAATTTTTGTTTATTTTTAATGCTAATTCGAGAAACTTTTTGTCGAAATTATCGTAAGTATTTTTGTTGCAATTCTTTTTTAGATCCTATTCGTGTTAAAATAAATATTTAAAATTCATTTTCTAAATTTACAATTTTCAAAATACAAATTTTCCCAATAACAAGGACGAATATGAATACAATTGAGACCAGCCATATTTCAAAATCATTCAACAACATTAAAGTGGTCGACGATGTATCTTTTGATGTCAGACCAGGTGAGATATTCGGATTATTAGGTCCAAATGGGGCTGGAAAAACAACTACTATACGAATCATACTCGATATTTTTAAGGCTGATAGTGGCTTAATAAAAATTTTTGGCGGAGAAATGTCCGAAGGGAAAAAACAAAAAATCGGATATCTTCCGGAAGAACGAGGGTTATACCAGGATATTAATCTTGAACAATGCCTTGTTTATCTAGCCACTCTTAAAGGCATGGATAAACATCTTAGTGAGACAAAAATCCATGACTACCTGGAGCAGTTTAATCTTATCGATCATCGCAAGAAAAAAATAAAAGAGTTGAGTAAAGGGATGCAACAAAAAGCGCAATTAATAACAGCTTTGGTGCACGATCCGGAACTGATTATTATCGATGAACCATTTTCTGCCCTAGACCCGGTAAATACGCAAATGGTTAAAGATTTATTGCGCGAACAAAGGGCTTTAGGGAAGACGATTGTTATGTGTACACACCAAATGCACCAGGTGGAAGAGTTATGTGATCGCATTGTATTAATAAATCGAGGTCAATCTGTTCTTTATGGGAATCTAAGTGAAATTCGAAAAAGTTTCTCAGGCAATGATATTCATCTGCGAACCCAGTTGGAAATACCTGCTCACATTTCCGGTGTAAAAGAAATCAAACAGGAAAACAGCCATTACGATTATCGTATTCATTTAGAAAAAAACAATACACCACAGGAATTCTTAAAAACACTTATCAATAGGGATATCAATGTAGACCTATTTGAAATTTATCAACCCTCATTGGACGAAATATTTATTCAAATTGTTACGCAAACAGGTAATCTAAATGAATAAAATCTGGCTTGTTCTAAAACACGAGTATCTACGCCATATCACAAAAAAACGATTTATCCTGGCAATTTTGAGTATGCCATTATTCATCGTTGTTATTATCGGGGTTGGACTATTTTCAGCCCTTATATCCACTGATTTTTCACCAGTTGGTTATTTGGATAAATCAAATCTGTTGAAAAACACGATTTCGTTGGAGAATCAAGAATCATCTATTTTCAATAAACCAATCCGCTTTATTAAATTTGAGGATGAGTCTGATGCCAGGGATGCTTTGATTAACGGAGAAATCCAAGCAATTTATATACTCAATAATGATTACATGGAAACAGGTAAAGGGAAAATCATTGCAAACGAATTCCCGGGATCTGAAGTTACCAATCAATTTCTGGATTTTTTGAAATTGAACTTGTTAAATTCTGTAGAACCGAACATCATCAATCGGGTGATTGAGGGTGCAGAAGTGGAAATTCAATCTGCTGAAGATAACCGGTCAACCAACAATGAGAATTTTTTGACTTTAATGCTTCCCTTTATTTCCGGATTATTGTTCATACTTGCTGTGAATATCAGTGGTGGTTACTTGCTTCAGGCAGTTGTTGAGGAAAAAGAAAATCGGACCATGGAAATTGTCATCACGTCCATCTCACCAACACAATTAATGAGTGGAAAAGTAATCGGTAATCTTGGTGTTGGTTTAACCCAGTTGTTAATCTGGATTTTATTTGGTGCTATTGGAATTATCTATGCAACGAATACCTTCCCTGAACTAAAACTGGCTCAAATTGATTCGAAATTCTTAATTATTGTTCTGCTTACATTCATCCCCGCTTTTGTCATGGTTTCTGCACTCATGGCAACATTAGGAGCAACGACAACAGATGTAAAAGAAGCACAACAAGTTGCAGGTCTTTTTACTTTACCGATCGCTATGCCTTTTTGGTTTTCGAATTTATTAATTGAAAACCCGAACAGCCCATTTGCTATTTTTCTAAGTATTTTTCCATTAACCGCACCAATAAGTTTGCCACTTCGAGTAGCTTTTACGAATGTTCCATTGTGGCAAACTGCATTAACGATCGGTTTACTAATCTTAATTGCATTATTTTCGTTATGGCTTGCAGGAAAAGCTTTTCGTCTTGGAATGTTGCGTTACGGGAAAAGACTTTCATTTAAAGAAATTTTTCAAAATAAGGCAATTTGAGGAATGTTATGAACAAGACTTTCATTGTTTTTAAACAGGAAATTATTTCAACTGTTATGCGAAAATCATTTTTCATAACATTATTTTTAATCCCCCTGGTAGGATTCCTGGTCACGATCATCATCGGACAGGCGCAAAATAATCCTTCTTCGAACCTGGTAAATACGATATTTACACCAAGTAGCGAAGTAGAACTTTTTGGAGTGGTAGATCAAAGCAAATTAATTGAAAATATCCCGGATGAATATCAAAGTACATTTACTTTGTATCCTAACCAGGATGAATCTAAAGATGCATTAAGACAACAAAAAATTGTTGGTTATTACATCATTGACAAAGACTATGTGGAAAATGGAAAAATTACTTTAGTAAAACAAGATTATGACCCATTAGGTGAAGATCAAAATTGGAAACTGGAAAATATTTTAAACGAAATGTTACTGGCTGATTACCCAAATGAATTAAATCGATTACAGAATATCATGAATTTCGATACGGAAATTCTATCAACCGATGCAAATCGTGATCCGGAAAACGGGTTAACTTTTTTTATACCTTATATTGTTACCATGATGTTCTATATCATAATTTTAGGAAGTTCAAGCCTGATGCTCAATAGCATCACGAATGAAAAGACAAATAGGGTTATGGAAATCCTGATGACATCAATAAACCCTACACAAATGTTAACAGGTAAAATTGTTGCTCTTGGACTCGTTGGCCTGATGCAAACAATTATTTGGAGTGTCAGTGGGTTCCTTTTACTGCGGTTGAGTGGAAGGACAATGGATCTCGCATCTTCTTTTCAATTACCCATTTCAATCCTTTTTTGGGGAATCTTATTTTTTATTGGTGGGTACACGCTATACGCAAGTCTGATGGCAGGGTTAGGTGCGATGGTACCCAATCTCAAGGAGGCTTCTCAGGCTACAACCATTCTCATCATTCCAATGATTATCCCTTTGATGTTTATGAGCGCAATCATCGACAAACCGAATGGATTGATTTCGTTAATTTTGAGCCTTTTTCCACTTACTTCACCTGTAACAATGATGACTCGTCTGGCATCCGGTAGTGTACCTTTTTGGCAAATCATATTATCGTTATTCCTGATTTTTGCTTTTGCTTATTTGGTGATTCGATCAGTGTCAAACCTTTTCAGAGCACAAACGCTTTTATCCGGCCAGGAATTTAAATTAAAATATTTTTTCAACGCACTCAGAGGAAAGTTTTCAATATGAAATGAAACTGGCTTGGTTCACCTTTTACCTTTGCTTGCAGCTATTTTTTTGGCATGTTATAATCATTTTATAAATAAAACACCTCTTTGTGTCGTATTTAATTAATAAAACCAAATCCCTAAAATAATATTCCATATCAAATAAAAATATCCTCTCGTTACATTGAGAGCAATATATGCATGTTTATTTATAAACCCATCTTTCGAGGATAAAACCATGATCAGTGTTAAGGATCTTGAAAAAAAGACTTTAGTAGCGTTACGAAAAATAGCAAAAGATATGGATGTTCAAAATGCATCAAGACTTAAAAAAGAAAATTTAATTGTCCGTATTTGTCAACAACAAACTCCTGTTAATGAGGAGGGAGAAGAAATTCGAGGTGGTATTTTAGAAATAATGCCAGAAGGAATTGGCTTTTTGCGACAAAATTACAAATTAGGACGAGATGATGTTTACATTTCTCAAGCACAAATACGCAGGTACAATCTACGCGCTGGTGATTTCGTTATCGGTCAGGCTAGACCGCCACGGGAAACAGAACGCCATTTTGGTGTAACCAAAGTCGACAGTATCAACGGGATGGACCCGGACGAAGCCAAAGACCGACCCAATTTTGAAAACTTAACCCCAATTTTTCCTAACGAGCGATTTGATTTAGAAATTAGCCCAACTGTTCTTTCGACTCGGCTCATCAATTTAATTGCACCGATTGGTAAAGGCCAACGCGGAATGATTGTTTCTCCTCCAAAAGCCGGAAAAACAACCATTTTGAAAGATATTGCAAATTCGATTTCAATGAATAACCCAGAAACCTATTTAATTATGGTGCTTATTGGTGAAAGACCGGAAGAAGTTACCGATATGGATCGATCGGTCGATGCAGAAGTTGTTTCTTCAACATTTGACGAACCGGTCACTTCACATGTCAGAACTTCGGAAATTGCTCTTAACCGTGCCAGAAG